>JAFZAR010000243.1 GCA_017557085.1 Verrucomicrobiota bacterium
AATAGTAGGCGGCATTTTCTACACCACTTACATTGACCTTGTGCCAAACCTCTTTCACTCCCAAAGCGATACGGCGGTTACGAACCTGCTCTTCACGCAGTCCCAGGATCTTGGCCAGATACTTATCCGCGAAACCATCTTTCTTGGCCTGGATCAGCATTTCATCCGGCGGCAAAGCTCCCTTGTATTGCAGGATCTTCTCTTCCAGCTCGACCAGCTCCTTCATCTGCTGGATGAACCACGCCTTGATCTTGGTCAGATTGTGGAGTTGTTCCACAGTAGCTCCCTTACGGAGAGCCTCATACATGATCCACTGCCGTTCACTGGTCGGATAGGACAGTTTGGCGAGCAGCTCATTCAAGCTCAGCTGGTTGTAATTTTTGGCAAACCCCAGTCCCCAGCGGTTGTTCTCCAGAGAGCGGATCGCTTTTTGGAAAGCTTCCTTATAGTTTTTGCCGATGCTCATCACCTCGCCCACAGCCTTCATCTGTGTGCCCAGCTTATCTACAGCACCTTTGAACTTCTCAAAGGCCCAGCGCGCGAACTTCACTACGACATAATCGCCATAAGGTTCATATTTATCCAAAGTACCGCCTCTCCAGTACGGAATGTCGGACAAAGTCAAACCGCCTGCCAGCTTGGCAGAAACCAGCGCGATTGGAAAGCCGGTCGCCTTGGAAGCCAAAGCGGAAGAACGGGATGTACGAGGATTGATTTCAATGATAACAACACGATCCGACACCGGATCATGCGCAAATTGTACATTTGTACCGCCAATGACCTGGATCTCATCCACAATCTTATAGGCATACTCCTGCAGACGAGCCTGTAGTTTCGGGTCGATCGTCATCATGGGAGCCGTACAGAAACTGTCACCGGTATGGACACCCATTGGATCTACGTTCTCAATAAAGCAGACCGTGATCATCTTGCCTTCAGCGTCGCGGACGATCTCCAGTTCAAGCTCTTCCCAGCCCAGAACGGATTCCTCGACCAGAACCTGATTCACAATAGAAGCCGCCAAACCGCGTCCGGCCACCGTGCGGAGTTCCTCTACATTGTAAACAATGCCGCCGCCGGTACCGCCCATCGTATAGGCAGGTCGGATCACCACCGGGTATCCCAGTTCTGCAGCGACTTTCTCAGCATCTTCTATCGAATTGACCGCCTGACTTCTGGGAGTCTCAATCCCCAGTTTCTGCATGGTCTGTTTGAAAACAGTACGGTCTTCACCTTTTTCAATAGCATCTGCCTCTACACCGATGATTTTGACACCATACTTTTTCAAAATTCCGGCTTGATTCAGCTGAGAACTCAGGTTCAATCCCGTTTGTCCGCCCAGGTTAGGCAGCAAAGCGTCAGGTCGTTCTTTGGCAATGATCTCTGTCAAAGTTGCCACATTCAATGGCTCGATGTAAGTCACATCCGCCATCGCGGGATCGGTCATGATCGTCGCAGGATTGGAATTGACCAGAACGATTTTATAGCCCAGCTCTCTCAGAGCTTTGCACGCTTGTGTTCCGGAATAGTCAAACTCGCAAGCCTGACCAATGATGATCGGACCAGACCCGATGATAAGTACCTTTTTGATGTCGTCTTTCTTTGGCATAAATACAATGTGAACTCTGCGCTGTATGAAAACCCTTTACGTTATGTATTGCGCCCACTTGCGCACGTCACCGAGGCTTTACTATTCCACATTTCTGCGTTTGCGTCCAGAAAAAAGGGTGAATATTAGAAAAAAAAGTTATTTTTATTATAAAATTTACTACTAATACCCCATTCTACTCAGTATATCTTACTAGCCAAATCGAATAATTTTCGCTATAAATGCGTCAGACTTTTGTGAGTTATGAAAAAATACCTCCTTTTAGTTCTCGTATGTGCTTGCTCTGCTTCATCTTTGATCTTAGCTGAGAATACCAATGATGTCTCCACTCCTTCCCGTTCTCTGGAGCAGTCTGCCAATCAAACACAGAAATTGACATCTATCATCAAACGAATAGATCAACTCATTCAAGATCTGTATGATAAGGACAAAATCGCTCCCCTTTCAGAGAAAGATCTTCAAAGACTGGATCGTCTGCAGGAAGCACGAATGCTGGCCGAGCTGAAACTCCAAGTCGGCAGCGGTGATGAAAAGCGTCTGGAAGAATTGCTGAGCGACACAAACATAGAATCGCCATCAGAAGTTACTCCGCAAAAGGTAAATAAGGTTGAAGAAATTATTTCTCAAACGAGAGAAGCGCCCAAAGAAAACATTTCTAACACTGACCTGGAAAGCATCCTCAAAGAACTTCGCAAAAATACTAAGGATCAACAAGATATAGATTTAGAAGCGATCCAATCTCGCCTAAAACTGCAACCCTCCGCGACAAACGAGCAAAACGCGCTGAATATCCCCGAACATCTGGAAGAAGAATACCGCCAAATACTGAGCGAATATCAAACACGCATTGACACTCTTTCAAAACAAATTGATGAACTTCAGCAAAAAATCACTCTGGCTATTGACGAGGACTACCCCGAATACAGCGTCATCTATGAACACTCCCATAACCTGATGGAGCTGACCTACGAACGTGCTATTACTCAAATCGAACTCCGCCGTGATCTTCGTTCTATCCTGACACCGGAGCAAATGAAACGCTGGCTGGCTCAGAATAAGAAAAACATCTCATCTCCAATCAATTCTGAACAAACTACAAAAACGGAAGCACCTGTCAAGACCGTTCCCAAAATCAACACCGATGTTCTCCCCGATGAAAATGCTTTTGAACCGGATGAAGACGGCATCGTATATGTTCCCATGCGGTTAGTCCCCGTACAAACAAAAAACGGCCGAACCGTTTATCAGGCTCAGCCGTTGAAAAAACAACAATCCAATTAGAAAACCCTCGTCCAGAGAACTTTCAAATATCTGCTCTCCAGACAGTTTGAGTAGATAGGATGATCTCCGCCGGCACCAGTCACATCAAAAATCTGGAGCCGGCGATTGTTTCGATGTGCCGCCTTGATCAGAATATCCTCAAAACGATTCAGACTCAGCAGACCGGAACAGGAACAAGTGACCAACATTCCTCCGGGATTCAGTAAACTGATCCCCAGTTTGTTCAAGTCTTCATACCGTCCCCAGCCTTCAAACTCTTCCTCACGACTCTCCACGAATTTAGGCGGATCCAACAGAACCACATCCCAATTTTCGTTATTCAGCCTCATCTGCCGTGCATAGGTATAGGCATCCGCGTGAACCCACTTGATCTTGTTCTGCCCATTGATATTGGCATGACGCTTGGCTTGTTCGATCGCGTTTTCGTCCAAGTCCACCCCGGTAATATCTGTAGCTCCGCCCAACACACCGGCCATCACGGAAAACCCTCCCGTATAACAGCAAAGATCCAAAATCCGTTTTCCCTTCACCAGCGAAGAGAACTTCAGACGGTTCTCACGCTGATCACAGAAGAAACCGGTCTTATGTCCCTTGGAGAAATCCACCTCGAATTTCACTCCGTTTTCCAATATCTTCACACTGTTGTAACGCAGATTAGGTTTGGGAACATTCTTGATCCCTTCATTGTGGCGCACCTTTTCATCCACCTGAATAACTTCATACTGAGTTCCCAGGCGTTCATGCAGATAAGCTAAAATCTTATTCAAACGCTGAA
>JAFZAR010000244.1 GCA_017557085.1 Verrucomicrobiota bacterium
CGCGATGATCTATCCTTCCGTGGTCATCACGGTGGGTATTTCCGTCATTTTCTTCTTCATGGCGTTCATGATGCCCAAATTCATGGAGATCTTCCAGGGCATGAATGCACCCATGCCGCCGATCACACAATTCCTGATAGACACTTCCAACCTCTTCAAGAACTATTGGTGGGCCATGATGATCGTCATCACCGCCATCATCGTCCTTTTCCGCAGATATATCCATTCACCCAAAGGACGTGTGGTCTGGGATCGCTGGAAGATGAACGCACCCATCATCGGGAACGCGTCCCGTCTGAACCTTTTCTCGCAGTTTGCCCGCACACTTTCCACTCTGATGCACAACGGTGTTCCCGTTCTGCTGGCGCTCAAGATCACCGAGCTGGTGATCGACAACGTCATTATCAAAGAAGCCATAGCCAACACAAGAGAAGCCGTCACTGACGGTAAATCCATCGCGCAGCCTCTGGCCAAAAGCGGTATCTTCCCCCAGCTGATGATAGATATGGTCAAGATCGGTGAGGAAACCGGCGACATTCCCGGAGCGCTGCAAAGTTTGGCCGAGACCTACGAGGAAGACCTTCAGGGAGCCTTGCGCGTCATGACCAGCATGATCGAGCCGATGCTCATCATCGTAATGGCATTGTTCGTAGGCTTCATTCTGCTAGGCATCTTGTCCGCTATGTTCTCTCTTACATCCAACATCAACCGGTAAAAGAAGATGCGTCTGCGTCCACATAAAAATTCATTTACGCTTCGATCCGGGTTTACCCTGATCGAGCTGCTGATCGTGGTCGCTATTATCTGCACGGTCTCCACCATTGGTGTGCCGGCTGTTTTCCGCGCGGTCCAGAAGCGTGATCCTCTCACCACTTCTGTCTCGGATGTCATGGAAGCCTGTGCCCAGGCTCGCGCCACAGCCATCATCCGCTGCACTCCCATGGTCGTAAAATTCCATCCGTTCGAGTACACTTTCAACGTAGAGGAAATGCCCCCCGATCTCAATGAGGCCATCAACTGGAGCAACCACTCCGCGCCGCGCGCCAAAGCAAGTACTTCCATGAAAGGCGCTCCCTACAAAAGCACCTCTTACAGTCTGAATGATGAAGTCACCATCGAAATGCTGGATGTCAATATGACCGAACACAAAGATGATGACATCGTTATTTCACGCTTTTTCCCAAACGGCACCGCGGATCTGCTGACAGTCGTTCTCTCCTGGGAAGGAGAATTCCGCAGGATCACGGTAGATATGGTGACAGGTCTGGCGAACTTCGACAATCTGAATGAACTGGCGACACCGCAAAATCCTGTGCGCCGCAGAAGAGGCAACATTGAATTTTAGATGAATATCCGTCTCCAACAGCGTTTAACAAAAGATCAGGCCACGCGCGGCGCGATGGCCGGAAACCTGGGTTTCAACCTGCTGGAAGTCATGATCGCGATGGCCATCTTCTTTACGTGCTATTTCTCGCTTTCCGAACTTCTCAGCACCAATCTGCGTGCCGCACGTTCCCTGAACGTGACGCCTATTGATTTTACTCAGGCCGTTTACGACCTGCTGGCCACCAACCGTTTGGAAGAAATCTCCGAATCCGGTGATTTCGGCGATATGTACCCCGGCTGGTCCTGGAGCCGGAATACGTTCGAGGCCAGCACAAACGGTCTCTATCAGGTAGATGTACAAGTTTATCATCCCGGAGCCTTTGGCGGACGGGATGTCACGGAAATGAGTCTCTGGCTCTATCGTCCGGATTCCATCACTGGCAGCAGATAATGAATACCAAGTTTTCCCCATTTTCACAGTCACCGGCCGCGTCACTCCGATCCGGCCAGCGGGGAGCTTTTACCCTGCTGGAAATGATGATCTCCATTGCCATCTTTGCCATGGTACTGACTTCCATCTACGAGATATGGACCATGCTCCTCATGGGCAAGCAAGCCGCCAGCTATGCCGCCGAGGAAACCCAGCGCACACGCATCGGGATGCGCGCCCTGACCGAATCGCTCATGTCGGCCCGTATGTTCCAGGCCAACACCAATTACTACAGCTTTGAGGTGGATGGCGAAAGCGACTACAGCGCGCTAAGTTTCATTGCCTATCTGCCGCCCGGCTTCATCGGCAGCGGACTTTATGACGGACTGCCTTTGCGCCGAATCACTTTTGTCATTGAACCCAATGCCCAGGGACGCAATTCTCTGGTTCTTTATCAGCGTCCTCTGCTGCTGGATGAGGAATACAATGATGTGATCCCTCCGATTGAACTGACGACTGATGTATCCTGTTTCACCGTTGAATTCTGGGACACCAACGAGGTGGACTGGGTCACCTACTGGGATAACACAAACTCCCTTCCTTTGCTGGCAAGGGTGACTCTTGGTTACGGTTACGCGGGAAACGGCCCGGCCCAGCTGGACTCCCGTGTGGTGGCTATGAGCGGCAGTATCGTGGATCCCCAGATCCAGGGAACTGTCTCCGCGGGCATGACAATGAACAACCAGTCCGGCGGCGGTCTCAATAACCGAAACTTTAACAACAACGGCGGTAACGGCAATAACCAGAATAATGGCAACTGGGGCGGTGGCCGCGGAGGTTATGGCGGCGGTCGCGGCGGCAATAACGGTGGAGGCCGTGGAGGTAATGGCGGTGGCTACGGCGGCGGTAATGGAGGCGGCTTTGGCGGAGGCGGTTACGGCGGTGGAGGTCGTGGCGGCAATATGGGCGGCATGGGTGGCCGCGGCGGAGGCGGTGGACGATGAATATCCGGCTCAAAACTCCAACATCGGCTTTGCTTCGTTCCTCTCGTTCCCAGAGCGGTATCGCCCTGATCATCGTCCTGATCGTCATCGTGACACTGGCGGTGATGGCTTCCGGATTCGCCTGGTTCATGAAAGTGGAAATGAAGCTGGCAACCAACCACTTGAGCGATTCTGAACTGGAATGGCTGGGACGTTCCGGCGTGGAATTGGCCCGCTATGTCGTCGGCCAGCAGCTGAATATCAATGAACCTTGTGACTGTCTGAACCAAAAATGGGCAGGCGGACCCGGCCAGACCAATCAGCTTCTGGAAGATGTGTTTCTGGATGACAACTACTTGGGCAACGGTGTGTTCAGCGTTTATATCACGGACAACGAACGCAAAATGAATATCAACACCGCCACGGATGTCCTGATCGAAAACGCTCTCTCCGTGATGGGAGTGGATGCCACACTGGCCAGCACCATTTCGGACTCCATCCTCGACTGGCGCGATGATGACGACGACGCAAAACTCAGCGGTGCCGAGGATGAATACTACCTGGGACTGATGCCTCCCTACTACTGCAAAAACGGTCCGCTGGATGACATTTCCGAACTGCTGCTGATCCAGGGCGTTGACCCGGAACTTTATTATGGTATCGCCCGTCTGGAAGGACGTTCCCCGCAAAGCACTTTTGTGGATACAGATGAAATGCGCATCGGCAGCGACCGATACGCGGATGAAATGGTTTTTGAAGGCGGTCTGATGGATCTTTTCTGCACACTTTCTTCCGGCACCGTCAATATCAATACGGCTCCCGCCGAAGTCCTGCAAATGCTGCCGGGAATGACACCGGAGATCGCCAATGAGATCATCTCTTTCCGCAACGGACTGGATGGTGTGGAAGCCACCGAAGATGATGTCCAGATCAGCAATATCAATATGCTGACCCAGATCGGCGGCATACCCGAAGGGATCATCCAGCAGCTGGGGGCTTTCTGCGGTTTCCGCAGCACAGTCTTTGAGGTAGAAGTCGTTGCTGAGATCGAAGGACAGCAGCGCACCTTCTCCTCTATGCTGCACCGCGTTTCCGCCAAAGACGTCCGCATCCTCTATTTCCAATGGAAATAGGTTCTTCCAACTGCTTGACATTCTGCTTATTAATCAGTAAATAAAGTTGACAGACTGTTTGAAAGTGTTATAATTTCTTCTTTATGCCGTTGCTTCGGCGGCCGATCTCAACAATCGGCTTTTGATTTTATTAGTTAGTCTTGTCCAACATGAAGTTCCTTCGGTCTTTATGTGATCACCTTCTGGAAGGTGTTATTGCCTATAACACTGATGGTGATATTATTTATTTTAATCCATCCGCTCAAAAATCCTTAAAAACCACTGAAAATCTGATCCATCAGCAAATCAGTACCCTCTTTCCGGCGGATCTCCTGATCAAAGAAAACGACAGTCCTGCCATCCACTTTCAAAACGGAACAATCCAATTCCAGTCTTTAGGTGATTCTTCAGATCCCTGGCCCAACTCGGCCGCTCGTTCTTTGGAACTTCCTGATGGAAAAAAGGTTTACCTGCTCTTTTTTACTTTCAAGAGTCCGCAACATATCTCCCAGCTTCCGACAGACATCAAGGAACTGACAGAGCTCTATAAGAATCAAGTCGCTTATACAAAAGGACTTGAAAACTTCTTCATTCTGAACGACGAGAAAAACATCGGCAATAACACTCTTAAAATCATCTGTGAACGTGTGAACGCAAGCCGTGTCTTTGCTCAAACTTATATCCCCGCGCTGGAGCGGTTTTGCACAGCACGTCAGTATTTTCCGCCCGAAGCCCCTCCCTTTCCGGAAGGACTGAATATCCCATTAAAGCCGGAAAACAGCCTTTTTCTGAAGGCATTAAAAGAAAATGGCTTTGTTTTTATCCCGGATACGTCCGATCTGCGGGATCCCGTTCATAAAGAAATCGTTTCCCACTTCAATCCGGCACTCGGAGCCAAGAGTCTCTACTTCTTGAGACTGCATATCGAAGGTCTGCTGTCGGGCTATGCTGTCGTTTCTTACGAGAAAGCTGTTCATCCCCTGAATCCTTATGAGGAAAGCTTTCTGAAGAATTGTATCTATTTCCTTAATATCGGTCTGGAGCAGCTGAAATCCAAAAAGTGGTTTGAACAAAGAGAGAAAGCAATAAATATGCTGATCAGGAACACCCCTGTTCCGCTGGCAGTGTGGGATAACGAAGGGCGTTTTCTGTCCTGCAATCGGGCTTACTGCGACTGTATCCAGATGACTGTAGAGGAATTGATTCAAAAAGATATCCACTCTGAAAATAATTGCTTACCCAAAGATATCAAACCGCTCTTATCATCCAAAATCTATCCGGTAACAGAGGTGCTTCACGGTCAAAAAAGTGCATCAGCTCCCTGGAAGATCAAAGACAAGGACTGGGTATTTTTGGCTCAGGGTGCTTATGACAAAGACGGCAACCTGGAAAAAATCTTTGAATCCGCTATTGATGTCACTTCAAAAAATCAGAAGATCGCTCAGCAGAAAGTCATCAATATGTGCTTGGAAGAAATCTTCCTGAAAGGCAAGACCAAATCAGAGACTCTGAACAATGTGATCGATCTCATTGTCAAATACTTCCATTCCGATATAGGTTATCTTAAAAAATTTAAAGGAGATTCAGCAGAAATCATCGCCAAGGCGGGAAACGAGCAACATTTGCAAGATGTTCTGAGTCTTCAAAAAGAGATCTCACCTCAATTCACGGAGGAACTCATCAAGCGGATGAACCGGGAAAAACTTGTGCTGATAAATGTCTCAGGCCCGCTTGTGAAGCAATTCCCTTACTGGATAAATATTTTCAATCCTCAAATCAAAACGATCCTTGCGACCGGTCTGCATATCCAGGACAAACTCTGGGGCTATGTCGTCCTTGCTCTCAAAGAAGAAAAAGAGCATATCCTTAAGGATGATATGGATATTTTCTACACTTTCCAATACGCGCTGGAAATCATTCTTGACAGAAATAAACTGCTGGCCAATCTGGAACAGGAACGTGATAACGCTCTGGCGGCTGAAAAGGCCAAGAGCTTCTTCTTCGCGACGGTCAGCCACGATATCCGCACTCCGTTGAACGCTATCATCGGCTTGTCAGAACTGCTGAAGCTGGGTGTGGACAGCCAGGAAACACAGAATCAGTATCTGGAAAGCATCATCATGAGCGGCCAGACACTGAAGCAGCTGATCAATGACGTTCTGGATCTGGCTAAGCTGGAAGCCGGAAAGATGGATATCAAGAGAGAAATGACCGACTGCAGCAAGATCATAGACGGTCTGTCACTGGCATTTATCTCGGAAACCCAACAACGGGATATCTCTCTGAACTGCAAGGCTGAGGGACTGCCGCTGCTCAATATCGATCCGCAGCGTATCCGCCAGATTTTGTTCAATCTGATCGGCAATGCCTGCAAATTTACCCAAAAGGGCAGCATCACTGTAGATGCTCATTTTGAAAAAACTTCTCCCACTCACGGTGATTTGATGATCAGTGTCAAAGATACCGGCATCGGCATTTCCAAAGAAAATCAGGGGAAACTGATGATGCCTTATGTCCAGGTGTCAAGCAAGAGCTCTGAAGGGACCGGTTTAGGTTTGTCTATATGCAAACAGTTGCTGAAGAGGATGAACGGAGAACTGAGCATCCAAAGTGAGTTAGGCAAAGGCAGTGTTTTTTCCATCATCGTGCGGGATGTGGAATACAAGTACGGCAAGGAAAATGTTTCAGAGCCCGTTGAAAGCCACGTCAGCAGATCCAACTTGAAAGTGAAGGATCTGAACATCTTGATGGTGGATGATGTCAAACTCAACCTGATGGTGCTGTCCGCCATGTGCAAGCGGCTCGGTGTGGAAAAGATGACCTCGGCTCTCTCCGGTCAGGAAGCGCTCGATCTGCTGGATAAGGGGTCTTTCAACCTTGTGCTGACAGACCTGTGGATGCCGGGAATGGACGGTCAGGAACTGACAAGACGCATCCACGAAGATAAACGCTTCAAGTCGCTGCCGATCTACGCCGTGACCGCGGATGTGGAAGTACAAAAGACCTACAGTCAAATGGGCTTTGACGGTGTCCTGCTGAAACCGATTACCATTGATCAATTCTCGGCTCTGATGAGGGATATCAACCAAAAAAGAAGCGGAAACTGCTAGGATCAACCCGATCCCCCTCTCCGCCGGAATAAAACAGCCGCTTCCGCAAAATTCTGTGTCAATCC
>JAFZAR010000245.1 GCA_017557085.1 Verrucomicrobiota bacterium
ACAATCCGATGGGACCCTTCAAGCGTATCGAGAAGATCCTCCAGCGGGATGAAAATGTGGGCACTGGCGCGGGGCATCACTCCGTTCTGAACATTCCCGGCACAGATGACTGGTACATTGTTTACCACCGTCATCCGCTGAATGACAGGAACAGGAATCACCGCTACACCTGCATCGAGAAAATGGAATTCGATGAACAGGGTCACATCAAACCGGTCAAGATCACTCTCGAAGGTGTGGAAGCACGGCCTTTGAAATAGTCGCTTAGAAAATCCAAACAAGAAGAGACGAGGTTTTTTTCCACGTCTCTTTTTTGTTCAAAAAACGGTCTTCCCTCTTTTGGAGAGAAGACCGTCTTTGTTACAACCGGACGTGTTATCGTCCGGTTCGTGTTTCTACTTCAGCTTATTCAGCCAGTCTGAAGTACAGGTTGCCGGATTCACCATTGTAGATGTAGCCCTCGTTGGAGGCATCTTCAATCGTGCTCCAAGGTCCTTCCGCTGTCGGAGCGGATTGGAGCTTGCCGGTCTCCCAAGTCAGGATCAGTCCCAGATCTGTCATCTCGAAGGAGAGCACCGGACCCGTCGGGGTATCACCGCCCATGCCCTTCTTGTAGATGGCCTCGATCTGATCCGCGCTCAGCGCGTAGCCGAATACCGCGGGCTCGTCAATTTCGCCTTTGAAGCGGCGATCCGACCAGTTGGCGTCACCGCCAATGGTGAAGGCGCCGGTCAGTTTCGCTTTCGAGTGAGCCTGCTCGTTCACCGCGGAACTCAGATTGCCTTCGGAGTCACCCAGGTAGAAGGTTGCTTCTGTCGGAGTCACCACGAGCGCCACAAAGTTCCAGACACCATCCTCTGTTACCAGACCGGAGTCATAGCTCCAGTACTGATCGTTCCAGTGATAAGCCACCTTGTTGTTGACCAGGTCGATACCCGCCGCGCTGTTGCCGCGGTCGAACAGAACACCCGAGTAATTGTTGATCGATCCATTGCGTTTGATCCAAGTCAACATCGTGATATTCTCATTGCTGAAGCTCATGCCGGGTACGCTCACATAGCTGGTGCCGTCGAATGTCACCGCAGTATCGGTGTCATTGGCGATCGCGCCTGCCGCGCCCAGTGTCTGAGCCTGATTGTATGTGCCGAGGAAACCGCTGGCGTATTCAGCCGCTGTTGTTCCTTCAGCTTCACCCAGTCTCCAGTAGGCCACCGGCATCAGGCTGGCGACCAGAGCTTCATAATCACTCTTGGGCTGATAGAAGCTGATCACCGCGGGTTCGGATTCAGCCTTGCCGTAAGCGTTGCTGACCACAGCTGTCCAGCTGCCGGCATTGGCCGTCGTCCGGGCGATCTGCACGCTTTCGCCTTCGTAAGCGGTTTCGTTGCCGTTCAGGTACCACTTCACTGTCAGCGGAGGAGTTCCCGCCGGTTTCACTGAGAGTGTGAATGTGCCGTCATTGGCATAGATCTCAGCGCCGACCGGCTGTGTTTCCACAGTAGGAGCCGCACCGGGACCGAACTTGCCAACGTTATAGAGGTAGCTGATATTTTCAGCGCTCAGTGTCGTCGGGAAGATGGCGACATCATCAATGCAGCCATTGAAGTAATTGCCTGTGGCGTTCCACACACCGGCAGCGATATTGAAGTAATAGCTGGTACCGGACGCGCTGTTGATCGGAGTCGTGCCGTTATATTGACTGGCCAGGACATCATTGATGTAGAGAGATTCCACGATTTGGCCGTCCACATTGCTGTAGGTAACGGTGACCATAGCCCACTGACCATCAGCCGGAGCCGCTCCGGAGATATTGCCCGGACCGGCAGACCACGCACGGATGCTGGTCGCGGTGTCATGACCGAACTCGATGAGATCGTTCTGACCGTAAAGGCTGGCAAAATCAATGAAGCTGGTGATCTTGATCCAACCCATGAAGCTCATGGCACCATTGGCAACCATGTCGTTCAACTGAATCGGAGTAGAGACATAGGAACTGGTTTCCGCTCCTTTGAACTCGATAGACTTGCTGGCATCTTCAAAGATCGCGCCGTTCACTTGCTGAGCCTCCGCTACATTGTGATAGACACCATTCTGCGCGGCCACATAATCCACCGCGATGCCGTCAGCGACATTATCATCGAAACGATAGAACGCAACCGGATTGAGGCCGGCCACTAATTCTTCGTAAGCGGATTCAGGCTGACGATAAGCGATCACTGCCACAGCGGAGGTCGCTTCACCGGCAACGTTCTTAGCTGTTGCCTGATAGTTGCCCGCGGCATCTTTTGTGCAGGCCACATCCAGTGTCAGACCTTTGCCGACTACTTCGCCGTCCTTGGTCCAGGTCACTGTGACAGGTTCTGTGCCGTTGACTTCCACGCTCAGGGTCAGAACAGTTGTGTCATTCTGATAGACTGTCGCGCCTACCGGTTCCACAATGAATCCGGGTTTCACATCGGGCAGTTTCTGATCGAAGCTGTTGCCGTTGATACCCGCGTAATAGATGCTGCGAGCATCGACATCGCTCATGGCGATTCTCCAGATGCCCATATCATCAATCAGCATATCAGCACTCTCTGCATAAGAACCTGTGCCGTCCTGACCAATGTTCATCATATACCGATCATCATCCAGCCACTTGTCACTGACGGTGACACGGCTGATATCCACTGTGTGAGTCAGTTGTCCGTTCAGGAAGATCTTCATCGTCTTGCCCGGATCCAGCACATAGACCAGATGGTTCCATGTTCCGGAAGGAATGGAATTATCGGGGCCGTATTCCATAGCACTGGTTTCATCGTCCCAGGACTTGATGGACCATGACCAGGCTTCGGATTCCCAGCTGGGAGCCAGAACGAAACCGGGCTGACCGTATGAGTTGTAGTTATTGCACAGCCAGGGTACATCGTGTACAGCCGGTGTGTTGACCTTGGTCCAGAAAGCGACTGTGATCGGTTCACTGCCCAGCAGCAGAGCATTCTCAAAGGAAGCATACCGGAAGATGCCGTTCTCGACATCTGTTATCACATTGACCGCTCCGCCCAGAACACCTTCCGCAAACTGCATTTCACCATAGCTGGCATCATAAGCGTTGTTGCCGTTGCTAGAGGAATCAGTCAGATCGTTGTCGAACTTCAGATGAGTCCACAGTTTGTATTCGTCACCGGTCAGATCCACGGAGGTTGGTTTGTAGCGCAGATCCACTACCGCGGTATCGCTTGTGACAGAATTGATATTATTGCTGACGATCACGCGATAGTTGCCGGAGTCTTCCACGTCACCCACAAAAGTGAAGCGGGAACCAGCCACTTCCAATGACACCCATTCGCCGTTGATCTCACGCTGCCAGTCATAGTTGAACGGATTGGAACCCACAGCTGTCACGCCGAGGGTCACTGTATCACCCACAAAACCAGTATAACCCTGAGGCTGGACTTTGATCGCCACAGGACTGTTCTTGCCGTAAAGACCCGCGTTATAGATGCTGAAAATATCGTCCTCAGTCAGCGCTCTGTTGAAGAAAGCCGGCTCGTCGATTACACCTTTGAAACGGCGGTCTGTGAAGTTCGTATCACCGCCGATGGTGAATTTGCTGGTGAAGGTCGCCGCGCTCTGGGCGGTCGCGTCCGTGGCGGAAGCAAAGTTGCCCTGTGCGTCACCGACATAGAATGTCGCGCCGCTGGTGGTCACCACCATAGCGATCAGATTCCATTCACCTTGTTTCAGCTGCAAACCGGATCTGTAACCGTACTGGGTATCGTTCCAGTGGTAGCAGAGCTGATTATCCACAATGTCCATACCGGCGGCGCTGTTGCCGCGGTCGAACATGATGCCTGTATAATTATTGATCGAGCCGTCGGGTTTGATCCAGGCCAGCATCGTTACCGCGCTGGAGCTGAAGTTCATTCCGGAAACGGTCACATAAGACTGACCGCCAAAGGTCACGGCTGTGTCGGAGTCGCCCTGAAGCGCACCGGCAGCGCCCAGAGTCTGGTTGCTGTTATAAGTGCCGTTGAAACCGCCGGCATAATCATAAGCCGTTGTTCCTTCTTTCTCATCAAATCTCCAGTACGCCAGAGGATTCTGCGCGAGCACGGTCGCCGCGTAGCTGCCTTCTTCCACGGAAATGAATTCGATAGTGGCCGGATCAGAGACCGCGCTTCCCATTTCATTGCTCACTTCCACGGTGTACTCACCTTCGTTTTCGTAGATGCAATCTATCGTCAGGCTGGACTGGGTGGCGCCTTCGATAGCGGTATCGCCTTTGTACCACTGATAGCTGATCTCAGGCGTGCCGCTTACTTCCACATTCATGGTGTAAGTTTTGCCCGCGCTGGCATAGCCATAGAAGCTCTTGGGCTGTTTCGTGATGTTGACCGGATCGGCCAGAGGTTTCGTGCTGGCGGTCACCTTGGCGCTGCCGAACTGACCGGTGACAAGATCACCTTCATAGCGGCCAAACACCGCTAAACTGCAGCGAATGCCGGTGTAGCATTTGAAAGGAACTTCGATGCCGAAAACACCATCCACATAGAGACTGGCTGTCAGACCGTTGGCAACGATCTTGAGTGTGTGATTGCCTTTATCGGCAAAATCGCCCGCATTCGGAAGCTTCGTCACACCGCCTCTTCTGCTGGCATCATCGGCAGCAAGATAGCTGTAGCACCAGCCGTAATAGGTGCAGCCTTCCACAGAACCGCCGTCACTGGCATCATTCAGGAGGACGTATTCGCTCATATCTTCATTGTAGAGGTAGATACCGCAGCGGCCGCCTGTGCTGTTGTCGCAGTTGAAGGCTTCACGAGTCACCTCGAAAGTCAGAGGACTCAGGGAGCTGGCATTGAAAGTCCCTTTGGAAACCAGCGCTGCACCCGGCCAGTAGTGACCCGTAGGACTGACCGTTATATTCAGACTGCTGTCGGCCACGGTTATTGTTGAATCCGCCGTCGGGGAACTGCCCCAATATTCAAAACTGCGTGTGCTGACCGTCCACAAATCACTGTCCACTTCGGTTCCATCGAAATCATCAAACAGAACGGTCTCACCACCGCCCTGGGCAGTGATCGTGAGTTTGGACGGATTCATGGTGATGCCTTTGTCATTGGAAGCCGTGAAGATGACCTTGCCCACACCCTTCTTGATGACAGGGATGGTATAGGTATCAGACTTGCCGCCTTTCATCACCACGCTGTAGGAATCACCCGTGCTGAAGGCCGCGATGGAAGGATCCTGCGAGGTCAAAGTCAGAGTCACATCCTGGGTGGTGCTTATCAGCTGACCCAGCACACTGATCGTTCCCTCATCATCGGACAAAATGTACTCACTCTTATCAAAGGCGATCATATTGCCCGTGCCGGTAATGACCACATTGCCGAACCCGTCTTCGATATAATCACCATCCGCACGTGCGTAAACACCGAAAGCGAAGCGAACCCCGTCCGTGACAGGGAATTCCACCGTGGCGCCTTCTTTGTCATCAATGAAGAAGGTCACAGTCTCGCCCGTGGCCACCAGCTTGATCGTGTGGAGGAGGTGATCGGTCAGAGTTTCATCTAAGTTGATGTCGTCCATACCGATACCCACACCATTGTAATTATCGCCGGCCTGGCCTATGTACCGGTTATAGCACCAGCCATAGTATTTAGCGCTGCTGGCACTGCCGCCGTCGGTCGTTTCCGCGAAATGCACCCACTTGCTCAGATCGTTGTTATAGATCAGGAACGCGCAGCGGGAACCGGAGGCTTGGTTATAAGTATTGTAATGTCTGTCTATTTGGAACGTGACCGGATTTTCCGGAGAGACCACATAGCCGTTTTGTGTGACAAAAACCGAACCGGGCCAATAGGATGAATCCGGTGTGTAACTCATATTGACGATGCCGCCGTCAATGTAGTAATTCATCGTGCCGGTCGGCTGAGTGTTCATGTATTCAAAACTCCGATCAAGCTGGTACCAGGAATCAGTATTGATTTCTGATCCCGTAAACTGATCGGTGAAAAGCACATCCGCGCCAGCTAACGCCGTGCTGAGTGCTAGTACGGAAACGGTTCCAAGAACCGCCTCATGCAATCTCATATTACGAGGTTTCATACGGAGCTATTATGTTCAGAAAAACCCGCCAAGTCAATAAAAATGTCGCAAGAACCCCGGACGGGTATGGAAAGAACCACTGATGAACACGAATATGCACAGATAATTATTTGTTTATAAAGAAGATATGATATAGAAACACGGGATTTCGCATCTCCATTCATTTAACCTGAAACGGGAAACAGAAAAAATCTTATCGGATCTGTTCGTAGTGAGTCCACATTCGGACGATTTTCACAGTCCCCTCGTAAGAAGTTGAATCCACAGTGACAGGCTCCGTGTACACTTGATAAACAAAACGATGCTGAAGATTGATCCTTCTGGAATAGAATCCTGCCAGATTTCCCAGCAGTGTTTCATAAGGAGGAGGATTCGCAAAAGGATCTATCCTGACGACCTCGACCAGTTCCTTTGCTTTTTTATCCAGCTTCGCGGCCTTCAGGTATTCGATATCCTTCTTAGCCTGTTTGGTGTAAAGGATCCTGTACACCTACCACTCCACTTCGTTTTCGGTGAGACAATCCTCTAAAGGAGTTTGACCGCCTTCAAGGATGGAATCCCGAACGCGTGAGTCGGAATTGAGATAAAGTGTTTCCTGAATGGCGTTCCAGTCATCTTCGGATATCAGCACGCCGTTTTTTCCATTTTTATTGGTAAGCATCACGGGGCGTGAGTTTTTATTCACTTCGGCGACCAGGTTATAAAGATCCGCTCTGGCTTTTGTTATACTAATGGATGTCATATTGCCGCATCCTTTCCGCGTTAAGGCTAATGTACGTTTTTACGTTCGTCAAGGTTTTCTGAAAAAGAAACCCCCAAGAATCTGGACAAACAGACCGTTCTCTGATAAACTGCGGAACGTATGGAGTTTAATAACCTATTGAATTGGGGAAAAGCCACTCTGCTGGGCGCGGCTCTGATGAGCGCGACTTTCTCAGCTGAAGCGGGCCTTTTCTCCGCGGATGTGTACCCGGCCGATCTGCGCTGTGAGTATATGAAATCCCCTCTGGGAATGGATCTGGACAGCCCTCGTCTGTTCTGGAAGGTGGAAACCAAAAGCCGTTCAGCCCGTGGTCTGAGCCAGACAGCGTATCAGATCCAGGCGGCCACGGATGCCGCTCTGCTGAAAAAGGATGATCCTGATCTGTGGGATACGGGCATCGTGTACCGCAGCGACTCGACTCAGATAGACTACACGGGCGCGCCGCTGGATTATCCCATGAACTGTTTCTGGCGTGTGCGTATCGCTGACCAGAACGGCAAGTGGAGCAAGTGGAGCAAGCCGGCCTCCTGGGTGATGGGTCCGATGGAAATGAGCGACTGGACGGCCAGCTGGATCGGCTCGGACGAGACCTTCCAGCCGAAAGATGATATTTTTGAACCTTGTATGTCTAACCCCTGGATGCGTAAGACTTACGATCTGGCCGAAGTTCCGGAGCAGGCTTTTCTGCACGTGGCCAGTGCCGGTTTCCATGAGGTTTACATCAATGGACAAAAGGTGGGCAATGAAGTCCTGACCCCGAACGTCAGCGATCTGAAGAGAAACCACGTCCGTTATAAAACTTACGACATCGCCCCTTATCTGAAAAAAGGCAAGAACGCCATCGTGTTCTGGCTGGGCGTGGGCTGGGTCGCGTTCCCTGAGTTCAAGAACGCGGACCGTCCGCTGACTCCGATCGTCATGGCTCAGGCGGATCTGACCTTCAAGAGCGATGCCAAAACCCGCTGGGTCACCGACTCCACCTGGAAGACGCATTCCAGTCCCAGCTATCTGCTGGGCAAGTGGATATGGCATCAGTTCGGCGGTGATTTTTATGACGCCAATCAGGAACTGCCCGGATGGAACACCGCGGAGCTGGACGACAGCGACTGGAAAGCCGCCACGGTCTATTCTCCCAAGAATATGATCGTTACCGCGGAAAAAATGCCCGGCAACGTGATCGTGCAGCCGACCCTGACCGCCGTCAGCACGGAAATGCTGGATGATGGTGTGGTCAAGGTGGATATGGGCAAAAACTTCAGCGGATGGACAACCATGAAGCTGAAAGGCAAACCGGGCAGCAAGATCACCATGACCTGGTCCGAACGGCCCGATCAGCGCAACTGCTTCGGCATGTGCAGTGCTTATGTCTTTGACCAAACCGGTGCGGGCACCTTCCGCCACCACTTCAATTACAACAGCGGCCGCTGGATCTACATCACCGGTCTGGATGAAGCTCCGGCCCCGGAAAACTTCACCGGCAATATCGTGACCACCGATCTGGAGCGCGTCGGCTACTTTGAATGCGACAAGGAACTGTTCAACCGCCTGTATGATGTCAGCTTATGGACCTTCCAGAGCCTGGCCCTGGGCGGCTATATCGTGGACTGCCCTCAGCGTGAACGTCTGGGCTACGGCGGCGACGGCAACGCGACCATCAACGTGGGCATCGGCAATTATGATATGGGCGCTTTCTATAACAAATGGGCCGAAGACTGGCGCGGCATCCAGAGCGAGAACGGCCGTCTGCTCCATACTGCCCCGACCTATATCGGCGGCGGCGGTCCCAGCTGGAGCGGCTTTATCATCATGATGCCGTGGGAGATTTATTTGCAGTACGGTGATACCCGTATCCTGAAGGAATGCTATCCCAACATGAAGAAATGGCTGGGATTCCTGGAAGCCAATTCCAAAGATGACCTGATCGTCCCCTGGGGCGAATTCTGGGACAAACTAGGTGACTGGCTGCCGCCCGGAACCACCGGCGGCGGAACCCCGGAAGAAAATCAGTGCATGAACGATTACTACTGGATCTATAATCTGGAGACCGCAGCCGAGATCGCCAATATCCTGGGCTACGCGGATGACGCTAAGGCCTATATGGAGCGCGCGGAAAAAGTCCGCAAAGCAGCC
>JAFZAR010000246.1 GCA_017557085.1 Verrucomicrobiota bacterium
CCTCCGGTTTCCTATACGACGGCAGCTCCCGTGGAGAATAAAACGGTATCCAGAGAACCGGCTGCTCCGGCACGTCCGAGACCCGTCTCACAGGAGCAAAACAGTAACCGTCCTGATTTCCAAAAGAACCGGAACGAATTTCGCCGCAAAAACTGGCACGGTGACAGGCGCAAAGCACAGACACCCCGTCGGGATATGGAGATCCGCAGGGAAGTCCAGGCCGCTGAAGCTCAGCACCAGAAACAGATGAAGCCGGAGGCCGGGAACACGAATCCCGCAGCAGCCGTCTTTCGCGGCAACGCGCATCCCTCGATGGGACGGCATGGCTTCAGTCATGTCCGCCGTTTTGTTCCGAGGAAGAACGCGGGGAAACGACTAGCGGGTCCATCGCAGTAGGCGATAACCTCCATGGTGAAGCAAGTTAAAATTCAGAATGCTTATAACATTCTGAATTTTAAGCAATAAAGGGTATAATTAAGTTTACTGATAAAAAACAAGCTTTGACAAAAGGCATTTTTTTCTCCAGTTTGGAGTGAGAGAGTATGAGTGCTTGGGATACTTGCTCAAGCCTCACAAATAAAGAAAAGATGATTTATGGGTAAGACATTGGTCATTGCAGAAAAACCTTCTGTGGCAAACGACATCGCGCGTGCCCTGGGCGGATTTGAAAAGAAAGAAGATTACTTTGAAAATGAGGAGTTTCTAATTTGTTCCGCACTGGGACATCTGCTGGAATTATGCCTTCCGGAAGGAGTGGAACCCGCTCGCGGAAAGTGGTCTCTGACCAATTTGCCGGTGATCCCCAAGCAGTTCGATCTGCGTCCGCAAAGCAAATCGGAGCCGCGTCTCAAGCTGCTGATGAAGCTCATGAAGCGCAAGGATGTGAGTGCCTTGATCAACGCGTGTGATGCCGGCCGCGAAGGTGAGCTTATTTTTAAATATATTACCCAGTACGCTAAATGCAAACTGCCTTCCAGGCGTCTCTGGCTCCAGTCCATGACGGCCAGCGCGATCCGTGAAGGTTTTGAAAGCCTTCGCGGTGAGGAGGAAATGTCTCCATTGGGAAACGCGGCTGTCTGCCGTTCCGAGGCCGATTGGCTGGTCGGGATCAATGGCACCCGTGCCATGACGGCGTTCAATTCCCGCGGCGGCGGTTTCCAGAAAACGACAGTGGGCCGTGTCCAGACTCCGACTCTGACCATGATCGTGGAGCGTGAGGAAAAGATCAGAGCGTTTAAAGCGCGTCCATATTATGAACTGCACGCGGTTTTTGGCTGTCAGGCTGGGGAATATGAGGGCATCTGGACGGATCTGAACTTTAAAAAAGATCCTGACAACAAAGATTTAAAACCTGAACGTCTGTGGGATCAGAAACAGGCGGAAGCCATCCGCGCGGAGTGTCTGGGCAAAACAGGCACCGTCACGGAGGAGAGCAAAAAGAAGACGGAGCTTTCTCCGCTGCTGTTCGATCTGACCAGTTTACAGCGTGAGGCGAATCAACGGTTTGGGTTCTCCGCTCGCAGAACTTTGCAACTGGCTCAGGCTCTTTATGAAAAACACAAGGTGCTGACTTATCCGCGTACTGATTCGCGCGCTCTGCCCGAAGATTATCTGGGAACAGTCCGTTCTACATTGGAATCGCTCAAGGAAACAGGATTCAGCGCTTTCTCACAGAAGATTTTAACTCATAACTGGGTCAGACCGTCCAAGAGGATCTTTGATAATTCCAAGATCTCTGACCACTTTGCCATTATTCCCACGGGTCAGATCAAAGCTCTGACCGGGGATGAAGCCCGTATTTATGATTTTGTGGTCAAACGTTTTCTGGCGGTCTTTTATCCGGCGGCGGAATATCTGGTGACCAGCCGTCTGACTCATGTGGGCAGTCACGCTTTCAAATCCGAAGGCAAAGTGATGCTGAGCGCAG
This sequence comes from Verrucomicrobiota bacterium, assembly GCA_017557085.1. Taxonomy (GTDB): domain Bacteria; phylum Verrucomicrobiota; class Verrucomicrobiia; order Limisphaerales; family UBA1412; genus UBA1412. Next base: position 1,928 of record JAFZAR010000246.1, read on the forward strand.
GTTGGACGGAGGTTTACGGACGTGAGACCGGTGACGGCAAAACGCCTGATCTGGCTCAAATACGTCCCGGTGAACAGGTTCAGAATAAGACGATCGAGATCAAGACCTGCGAGACACGGCCCCCGGCACGCTTTACGGAAGCGACTTTGCTCGGCGCGATGGAATCTGCCGGTAAACTGGTTGAAGATGAGGAACTTCGCGATGCAATGAAAGAGAAGGGGTTGGGAACTCCGGCCACTCGCGCTTCTATTATTGAAGGTCTTCTTTCGGAAGACTATATGCAGCGCAAGGAGAAGGAGCTGATCCCGACCGTCAAGGCGTTCGATCTGATCACGCTGCTGCGCGGTCTCAAGCTGCCGGAGCTTTGCAGTCCGGAGCTGACAGGCGACTGGGAGTTCAAACTCAAGCAGATAGAACACCAGAAACTGAGCCGTGACGAGTTCATGGACATGATCCGCCAGATGACCAGAGACATCGTGGACAAGGTGCGCGGTTTTGGCGACGAGATTCCGATGACGGCTGATCCCATCGAGGCTCCCTGTCCCAAGTGCGGCGGCAAAGTCCTGGAGGAATACCGCCGGTACCGCTGCGAAAGTTGTGATTTCTCTCTTTGGAAGACTGTGGCCGGCCGCCGTATGGAAGCCGACGAGATATCCCAGCTGCTGAAGAACGGCCAAATCGGGCCGCTGGATGGTTTCCTCAGCAAGATGGGGCGTCCGTTCAGTGCGAGCCTCAAGTTCAACGCGGAGGAAAGCAAAATCGAGTTTGATTTCGGCGAAAAACAGGAGACTCAAAAAGAGATAGACCTGACGGGTCAGGCTCCGCTGGGCAAGTGTCCTCTCTGCGGTGCCAATGTTTACGAAACGGAAAACGCCTATCTGTGCGAGAAGAGCATCCCGCCCAAAGACGCGAAAACCAAGACCAAGAAATGCACCTTCCGCACCGGCAAGGTGATCCTGGGGCAGACGGTTTCCGTTGAACAGCTCCAGAAGCTGCTGACCACTGGCAAGACGGATCTGCTTACGGACTTCTACTCGGAGAGGAAAAAGAAGAAATTCTCAGCTTATCTGGTCGTGGATAAGAAGAAGGGAGCCACTTTCGAGTTTGAGCCGCGCGCGCCCAAGACGGCAGATGACAAAAAGGAAAAGACCGCCAAGCCCAAGAAGGTCTATGATTTCAGCAAATTGACACCTTTGGCCAAGTGTCCCGTCTGCGGCGGCAATATTTACGAAACAGAGGATCAGTACATCTGCGAGACCGCTGCCGCCAAGAGCCGGAAATGTTCTTTCCGTACCGGCAAGGTGATCCTGGAGCAGAAAATAGATCACGATCAGCTGAACAAGCTGATCACCAATGGCCGGACAGATCTGCTGAAAGACTTTGTCTCAACAAAGAAGAATAAGAAATTCTCCGCTTATCTGGTGATGGACTCGAAAGGCCGCACCGATTTTGAATTTGAATCATAACGGTATCTGATAACTGCCTCATGCGTTTTTTGATGCTCAACTGGCGGGATATGGAAAATCCCAAGCATGGCGGCGCCGAACGCGTCACCCAGGGCTACCTGGCGGCGCTGGCGCGGCGCGGGCATGAGGTTTACTGGTATTCGGAGGCGTTCGAGGGCTGCGCGCCGACTGCCGAAATGGACGGTGTGAAGGTCGTCCGCGGCGGGCGCAATATCGTCAGCCGGATGATCCTGGCCCGCAAGTGGTACCGCCGTCAGCCCCGGTTCGATCTGGTCATTGATCAGCATCACGGGGTGCCCTGGTACGCTCCCTGGTGGTGCAAGACGAATTGCATTTCCTATATCCATGAGGTGCTGGGTTCGATATGGGGAACTTTTTACAAGGGCTGGCGCGCGCCTGTGGCAGTCCTGGGACCGATGCAGGAGCGTCTGACCCTGCGTCTGTACCGCAACGTGCCGTTCTGGACGGCGTGTGAGTCCACGGAAAAGGCTTTGAGGGCGAATGGTGTCCGCCATATCAAGCGCATCCCTTACGGGGTTGATACCGTGGCTTTGCCGTATCTGGAGCCGAAAAAGCTGGGCACTCCGCTGAAGCTGGCTTTTGTTTCGCGGCTGGCACCGAATAAACGGGTGGATCACGCCATCCGCGCCGTGCAGATCCTCAGCCAAAAGGGGATAGACGTTCACCTGAAAGTGGCCGGCGGCGGCGACAGCTACAACGATTTGAAGCGGTTAGTGGCCGATCTGCGTCTGGAAAAGATCGTGGAGTTCACCGGGTTCATTTCCGAGGAGGAGAAGAATGCCATGCTGAAGGAGACTCATTTCCTGCTGCATACTTCGGTACGCGAGGGCTGGGGACTGAACGTGATCGAGGCCAACGCCATGGGAACGCCGACCGCGGTCTATCCGGCGGAAGGACTGACCGAAAGCACACTCAAGGACGTGACGGGCATCATTTCCAACGAGCAAACGCCGGAGTCATTGGCGGAGTGTATCTTATCTCACCTGAACGACCAGGCTTTCTATGACCGGATCCGTGTAGCGGCCTGGGAGCGTGCCAAGACTTTCCACTGGTCTCAGGTCCTGCCTCTGGCCTGCGACTGGCTGGAATCCCAGGCCGGGCGATAAGTTTTCTTTATCACAAAATCGCCATTAGAAAATCTTTAGAATAATCTATCAATGAAAAGGTTAGAAAAAATGA
>JAFZAR010000028.1 GCA_017557085.1 Verrucomicrobiota bacterium
ATCAGATCTATGGCATCAATTTGCAGGAAGGTCTCTCGCTGAGGGTGATAGATCTGGATCGTGAGAAGTTTGTCACCTGCGTTAACCTGCCCGACATCGGCATCAAAGGCGAGCAGGAAGGGATTGGACTGTACAAGGAGGGCATCGTCATGGTCGGAGTGGACCGCCGGGTGCATTTCCTCTCCTTCAAATAAAGCGCGCCGTCGGTTCAGGCGTGCGGATGAGCTTTGTTGTAAACCTTTTTCAGCCGCTCCACGGTGATATGCGTATAGATCTGGGTCGTGGCGATATGTTCGTGCCCCAGAAGTTCCTGCACACTGCGCAGATCGCCGCCCGCGTCCAGAATGTGCGTGGCGAAACTGTGACGGAGCTTGTGCGGTGTCAGGGTCGGATCCAGCCCGGCCAGAGCCAGATATTTCTTCAGATTGAACTGGATAAGCCTCGGTGTAGGCGGCTTAGGTGTTTCGTGACCGCTCCAGAAAACAGGCTCATTCGGTTGAGGCGGATGGTCCAGCTGTTTCCAGTAACGCTGGATGGCCTTCAGAGCGTGATTGCCGATGGGGACGATCCGTTCCTTTTTGCCTTTACCTAACACTCTCAGCGACTGGGTATTGAAGGATATATCCTGAACCTTCATTCCACATAACTCGCTGATACGCAGACCGCAGGAGTAGAAAGTCTCCAGAATGGCCTGATCCCGCCAGCAGGAATGGACGCGCTGATTGTATTTGAAAGCGGCTTTGCGTGCGTCTTTTTCCTTCTCCGTCTTCTGCTTGCGGGCCTTTTCAATGTTTTTCAGTTCGGTGAAAGGAGCATCCAGCAGGGCCAGTGTCTGTTCCACAGTGAGAAAACGGGGAAGACGTTTCTCTTGTTTGGGCATGGAAAGATCCTTGATCGGTGTCGTTTCCAGAATACCTCTGCGGATCAGAAATTTATAGAAGGAACGCAGCGCGGAGAACCGCAGACTGATGGGGGCGCGTTTCAGATTCATAGCGCCCAGGTGCCGCAGATAGGAGCGGAAGTCCTCTCGTTTCAGCCGGATCCAGTCCGGCGCGGTCTTGAAAGTGTCCCGGTACCACTGATCGAACTCGACCAGGGTCTGACGGTAATTGCGGATGGTATAGGCGGAAGCGGAACGCTCCGCGGAAAGGTAATCCAAAAATTCCTGAACTTCCTCCGCTAAAGGCGCTTCATTCCCCATGAGGTGGCCCTCCTCAGGCTTCCATGGCCGCCAGACGTTCTTCCACGTCCGCGGCGATCAGAGGATCAATGAAGCAGTCCAGATCGCCTTCCATCACCGCGCTGATGTTGTAAAGAGTCAGCTCGATACGATGATCGCTCACACGGCTTTGGGGGAAGTTGTAAGTGCGGATGCGCTCGTTGCGCTCACCGGTGCCGACCTGGGCTTTGCGCTGAGCGGCGTACTTGGCGTTTTCTTCCGCTATCTTCTTCTCCAGCAGACGGGAACGCAGAATGATCATGGCCTGTGCGCGGTTTTGCAACTGGGAGCGCTGATTGGCGCAGCGCACGATCATGCCGGTAGGTTTGTGATTGATCTGCACCGCGGAGTCTGTGGTATTGACACCCTGACCGCCGGGACCGCTGGCGCGGCAGACGGTGATCTCGATATCTTCAGGTTTGATCTCGATATCCACATCCTGCGCTTCAGGCAGAACGGCGACCGTCGCGGTGCTGGTATGGATGCGTCCGGAGGCTTCCGTAGCCGGAACACGCTGGACGCGATGGACACCGCTTTCAAACTTGAGTCGTTTGAAAACGTCTGTGCCCGTGATCTTAAAGATGATTTCTTTGAATCCGCCCAAATCGGACGGACTGGATTCCATGCTCTCGATCTTCCAGCCTTTGGACTCGCTGTACTTCACATACATACGATAGAGATCCGCGGCAAAAAGGGAAGATTCCGTTCCGCCAGCGCCGGCGCGTATTTCCACGATGGTGTTGCGGCTGTCGGCCGGATCGGGAGGCAGGATGCCCTGAAGCAGCTCCAGGTTGATCTTTTTGCCTTCTTTTTCCAGACGTTCCAGCTCTTCCTTAGCCATCAGCGCCAGCTCGGAATCGGGCGGTTCGCTTTTCAGGATCTCTTCGTTCTCCGCGATGTCCGCCAGATTCTTTTCCCAGGCGGCCCCCATGGCGACGAGATCTTTCAGTCGGGAGTACTCTTTGCCGAGGTCTTGAGCTTTCTGTTGATTGTCAAAGACATTGGGATCACTCAAGGCCGCTTCGACTTCCGCCAGGCGGTGAGCAAACTTCTCTATATGGGGCTTGAAATCCATAACACAAAAACACACACCCGCTTCTTGATACTTTTTCAGAAGCGGGTCTAACCTTTAAGAAAAAACGTACCGCGGTAAAATACCGGATAAATTATTTCTTTTTCTTCTTCTTGGAATCCATTTCGGCCTGGGCCGCGAGGGTCTTGGCCATACGCTGCTGGAATTTGTCAACACGGCCAGCAGTATCTACAAGTTTCTGAGAACCAGTATAAAAGGGGTGGCACGCGTTGCAGATACCCACCATGATGTTTTGGCGGGTGGAACGGGTCTTGAATGTATTTCCACAAGCGCAGCGGATTTCCGTTTCTTCGTATTTCGGATGAATCTTATCTTTCATATTACACGCTCCTTCCCAGTCAGGGAAGGGACGTCAAGTTTATCACACCGCAGATATCTGGCAAGTTTTTCCTTCGTTTTGAGAAAAAATTTATGCTACCCCTACAAGTAAGCCTGATTTTACCCCTGCATGTAGCAAAATTACCCCTACAAGTAGGTTCATGGACAGTGTGGTTGTGACGCGATAGCATCTTTTCAACAAGCATGTTGTAAAGAGATTGACGATTGTTGAGAAAAGGTGGTATGATATACGGTGTTGCTGAAAAAATGCACAATCGGAAGTTTATCTTTGAAAAAGGCGAGCTAAAAATATAAGATAAACTTCCGAATTCAGGGAGTTAAACTTCCGAAAGTGTGAGAATGGACTATCAAACAATAGATGAGGCCGCCTCCAAGTGGGGTGTGAGTTCACGGCAGGTGCGTGCTTATTGCGCGGCCGGGCGTATTCCCGGCGCGATATATGAACATGGCGCGTGGCGCATCCCGTGGGATGCGGTCAAACCGGTACGTAAGCCGAGGACGAAGGCGCAGGAAAAGTCGGTGCTGGTGATCCTGGAAAAGGAACGCAAAACCAAACTCAAAGGAGGCCTGTATCATCGGTTGCAGATAGACTTCACCTACAATTCCAATCATATTGAGGGAAGCCGGCTTACGCATGAGCAGACGCGGTGGATATTTGAGACAAAGACACTGGGACAACTGGACGGAGATATGCCGGTTGATGACGTGGTGGAGACGACGAACCATTTCCGCGCGGTA
>JAFZAR010000247.1 GCA_017557085.1 Verrucomicrobiota bacterium
AGAGGGGGATCCCCCTGTTCCCAACGATTGTCTGTTTGTCGGTTACTCCCTTTCCGACTGTACCTTCTTGTTACCTACCGCCTTTTTATTTTGGACAGGATTGATAAAAATATCAAGTCAGGCAAGATCAACAGGATGAAACAATATCAGTGTATATCCGTGTCCATCCGTGGTTCTTTTAAATCCGCGGTTCGATAATAAAAAAGACGAGGCGTTCAAACCTCGTCTCTCGCAAAATGTGTTACAGGCGTTTAACGTCTGCCGTACACGGGACCGTAAGCGGCACAGGCACGGAAGTCCGCTCCCTCCGGGCTATCCGTTCCGAAGGAGTTCCATGTGGAAGGACGGAACACGTCTTCCGGATCAACATTGTGCATGAAGACCGGAATCCTCAGCATGGAGGCCAGAGTGATCAGCTGGGCTCCGATGTGACCATAGCTGAGTGTGCCGTGATTGGCGCCCCAGTTGTTCATCACGGAATAGACATCCACAAACGGACCCTTGCCCGTCAGTCTCGGCGCGAACCAGTGTGTCGGCCAGGCCGGATCGGTGCGTTTTTCCAGGATGCTGTAGATCTCCACAGGCAGATCCACCAGCTGGCCTTCCGCGATCTGCAGGACCGGACCCAGTCCCGCCACGATATTCATGCGGTACATAGTAGCCGGCATCGTGGCGCGTGTGCCGAATGTGGAGGAGAATCCGCCGCCGCGGAAGTATCCCAGAGCCGCCGGTGACCATTCGGTGGCCTTCAGGCAAGCCTGGGCTTCCTCCGGAGTGATCTCCCAGAAAGGCTTCATGACCGGCTGGCCGTCCTTGCGCATCATGCCGCAGCCGTCCAGAGAAGCCGCGCCGGAATTGAGCAAATGGATGACACCGTCCACAGCCGCGCCTTCCAGCTCGCGGCCCGTCACGCGTTTGACCGCCTCCGGGCTCCAGTAGGTGCGCACGTCCGCGAAGATCTGCGCCGTGTTGGTCAGCAAATGACCCAGCAGCATACAGGCCCCGTTCATGGAATCATTCTCGGTCGCCACCAGATACGGCTCACGAATGCCGTTCCAGTCATAAGAAGAATTCATCAGCGCCTCCAGGAAGTCACCGTTGGGCAGATGATCGGTCCACTGGCGCTGGCCCTGGAATCCGGCCAGGATCGCGTTGCGGCCCAGAGCCTCCTCTTTGTGACCCATCTCGGCCAGGCGCGGATTGCCCACCATCAGGTCACGGGCAATGATCATGCACTTGACGCAGAACTCCCAGTCCTTGTCCTTCTGCTCGCGGGTATGAGGAACTTCGTTGTAGTCCTTGCCTTCCGGGCAGTTCTCGCGCGTCCAGGCCAGAGCGCGCTTGTACTCCTCCGGATCGTAGATATTCTCATTCACACGACGCACAAACTCGGTCATGTCAATGCTTTCTACACGCATCCCGAAGTATTTCTCGAATAAATCGTGATTCACCATGGAACCGGCGATGCCCATTGCACTGCCACCCATGGAGAGATAAGACTTGCCGCGCATTGTGGCAAACGCCAGACCGGCCTTGGCAAAAAGGAGCAGCTTCTCTTTTACATCATCGGGGATCTCGCGGTTATCCGCGTCCTGCACGTCGCGGCCATAGATCGTAAAGGCCGGCAGTCCCTTCTGGGAATGCGCCGCAGCCACAGCGGCCAGAAAGACCGCGCCCGGACGCTCCGTGCCGTTGAAGCCCCAGATCGCCTTGGGCGTGAGCGGATCCATATCCATCACCTCCGAGCTGTAACACCAGCACGGCGAAACAGTTATGCTGACACCGACACCTTCGCGGCGGAACTTGTCGTCCGCCATCGCGGCCTCGGCCACACCGCCGATCGTCGTATCCGCGATCACGCATTCCACGGATAACCCGTTGGAATGACGCAGGTTCTTGCTCAGAAGCTCCGCTACGGCCAGGGCCATGCCCATGGTCTGTTCCTCCAGACCCTCGCGCACACCGCGCTGACGGCCGTCAATACAGGGACGAATGCCGATCTTGGGCATCCTGCCGATCAAACGATTGACCGGCGCGTTGACTTTTAATTTTTCCATATTCTGCTCTCTTTTTACGGTTTATTGATAATTCTGTAAAACCTTTTGAAACGCCGTTTCACCGATGACCAGCGGACAGCGTTTTCACAAGCCCAATCCTACCCGCTGGGACAGGCTTTCAGCAATCTTTTTCCGCCAAAAAAATCGAAAAGCAAACCGGCCATTGACAAATTCTCCCATTTCTGTAAAATAGCCACCGCGAACGGGCATGGCGTGTTCGTCTATCGGTTAGGACATAGCCCTCTCAAGGCTGAAAGATGAGTTCGATTCTCATACACGCTGCCATTCTCTTCTAAATCAATCACTTATAAAAACTCAATTACTACAATGACTAACGAGTGTAGGAAAGTCTTATAAAGTCTGGATAAGTATAAAAAAATTTCAACCTCAGCCAACACACAAACAAAAAAATCCCCGGCAGATATTTTCCATCGGGGATTTTTTCGTTAAAAGACGATGCCTACTTCAACTCGATCTCGCCGACTTTGTAGCGTTTGTGGCCGTCGTCGTTGTCGTAGGGCAGCTCCAGGGTCGGGGTGCCGTCACGCTGACCGACGGAGACATACACACTCAGGCGGCCTTTTTGCAGATTGCGCTGGAAGGTATTGGCCGGGTCTTTGAAAATAGAACCCACGGTGAAGGTGGAGATCACCTCTTTGATCGGCTCTTCTTCCGGTTTGCCGACCGGCAGGTTTTTCATATCGAATCCCTCTTCCGTGAGGACTGAGACGATCCCTCCTTTTTCGTCCTTGAGCGTCAGGGCAAAGAATCCGCCCGGATAACACGGCGCGACTCCGGCGTTCTGCCACTTGGTGCGCACAGTGAAAAGCTGTCCGCCTTTGATCTGTTTGGGATATTCGATCTTTCTCAGACGGATCCGGTAGCCCATGCGGCGGTTGATCTTGTCTATCACCTCGCGATTGGCCTCCAGCACCATCCGCGGCCAGCCGTGGATGGACATATAGCTGGCATGATAATCCTCCACCGCTTTGAGGAACAGTTCATGGCTCCAGGCACCTCTTTCCACCGAGCTGTGATAATGCTCATGTTCCAGGACCACCGGCAGAGTCGGCCAGAAAAGCTGTGCCATCTCCGCGTGGTACCAGGAATTGGGCGGAGGCTGCACCATGATACTGTCATCGCGCAGGGAGACCCCTTTGGAAAAAGCGTAATCGGTAATGGGAAAACGCTTGCCCGGTTTATCGTGCCCGGCAAAGTCATCACTGATGCAGAGGAGTGTGTGCTTGAAATGGCGCGTGTAAATGTTGATATGCTCCTGCAGCACCTCCAGCGGATAATCTATCTTGGTGGTACTGACCGTGTGACCCTCGCCCCACATGCCGTAGTGCCCCACATCCACAAAAGCGACATTGGGATTACCGTCATAGCGCCGGGCCATGGCCGCGACAAAATTCTCCACCTTCTCCAGAAAGACCGGATCGTCGTACTTCGGCTCCCAGTAGTGATTTTGCATCACATCGTAACCCTGTGCTCCGGCTTTGACGACCCATTCCGGCGTGGCATAGCGCATCCAGCTTTCCTGCGCGGTGATGCGAAAGGCGACCTTCTTGCCTTTTTGGATCCAGCGCTGGGCCGGAGTGTCCAGCAGCTCCCAGTTGAAGCGCCCCTCCTCCAGCTCGATGAATGACCAGGGCACCCGCAGATAGACCGTAGACAGTCCCGGAAAATCATCCAGCGTGTCGGACGGCTCCAGCTTGGAACCATAGTTGCTGATGATGTTGGAATAATAGTGCATCGTCCATCCCATCGAGGGATTGACCAGCGCGCGTCCGTGATCCTTCGGCTCAAAAACGACATTCGTGTTTTCTTCCGCCTCGACATTCAGACGCGGCAGGACCGCCAGCGCCGCCGCGCCCAGTCCCATTCGTTTGATAAAATTTCTTCGATTCATATTATTTTGATCCTTTATCCTGTTTGGCCGAATCGCGCACGGCCTCCAGATACTTCATTCCGTTGCGGGTATCCGGCTCCAGATAACTGCCCTCCGTCCACTCGTTCCAGCAGTTGATATTGAAGATCCGCTGCCCGGCAGGACGCTTGGCCAGCCGTTCACGAGTCATCCTCAACGCTTCCTTGAACCGTTCGGGCGTATTATCCTTTATGGTCGCCATAAACGGATAGCCCCGGTTCACAAACTGATCAGACTGGTGCGCTCTCGGCGAGGAATCCCAGCCCATCGTCACATTCGGATAATACGGCACGGAGAACTTCTTTTCCGCACTGTCCCAGTATTCCATGTATTTATCCCGCGCGTAATTGTAGTCCGTCTGGGGAAAGTCCTTTAAATGCACATGATGGATCCAGACATACGAAGTCACACTGTCAAAGCCCAGATCCGCCACCAGCTTGGCCGGATCGGCCGGAACCTTCTCCACCGGCAGAACAGCATTGCCCCAGACGACCGCCTCCAGATGCAAACCGGGGAAACCGGCGGCTTTCGTCTTGGCGCGGAAACGGTCCAGCGCCTCCCGTGTGGCCGGAACCGTACCAAAGCTCTCCATCAGCTTGGTCAGATCATAGATGGAAAAATACGGCTTGCCCTCCAGCTTCCAGTACGATGGATGCTTGAAATAGGTTTGGATGACATAATCGCACATCCGGTCAAAGGCTTCGGGAGAAAGTTTACCGGGATACAAAAGCGTTTGCGGTGTGTCTAACTTCCACGGATGGATGCTGATCCAGTCATGATTGGCCCACATCAGGCCGAACTTCATCCGGTTCGCGTTGGGCGCTTTCATAAAACCCTGTTCCAGACCGCGTTCCAGGAAGAGACCATCCTCATAATAGTACCAGTCAAAGATGAAAGCGTTGATCCCGTGATCCGCGGCGGCATCTATTTTCTGCGCCATCTGCTTCGGATCGGCCTCATCCGTATAGCCCCAGGCCGGGATATTCGGCTGATGATGCCCCTCAAAACGAGGTTTGGCCGCTTTCACCAGTTCCCATTCCGACCAGCCTTTACCCTTTACCTTCTCATTCCGGGGATCACCGTAATGATAATTCGGGAAATAATACGACGCGACAAAACAATCCGATCCGTCTGTTCCTTCTTTATTCGTATTTGCTTCATCCGCAGATGATTGAATCCAAAATCCAAGGCAGATACTGAACAATACAGCTCCTATCTTCCATTTCATAACAAGGCCAACCATAAACAAAACCCCGTTTCCGCACAAGCAAAAACGGGGTAAAATCAATCAAAACAACGAATTATTCCAGAGGGATCTCGTACAGATCGCCGTCATCAAAACCGGCGGTGATCTTGACACTTGAGAGGCCCGTGATATCCAGGAAAGATTCTGTATTTTTGCTCAAATAGCTCTTGAGCACTATCATAACAACGGCCAGAACCACTTCCCATTCTTCCTCTTTGCCGCCGCTCAGATTCTCCCAAAGCACACTCAGCACCGGCAGTTTCAGCACACCGTTGTGCGGGCCGACCCAGTCCCACTCCTCGGTATCACGGAATTCCGGAGGTTCTTTCTGACGGGTGCCCACCACGTACAAATTGCACCCATCGGCCGCCTCACGCACACCGAAATGGATGATCTTCGTAGAAGAAGGAGGTGTATCGCATTGGAACAATTCCCAGAGAGTTTCCTCAAAATCTTTCTCTAATTCAGCGATATTCAACCTTTTTAAGATGGAAGCCGCGGCGGGATCCAGCACCTTGACCAGTGCTCTTTTATTCTCCTCGGCAGTGCGGTCTCCTTCCAACACCCCATTTATAAATTCATCTACGTCGTACATCGTTCTACCAAATCAAAAGCAGTCAGCGGCATCCGTCTTTTTCTGACCGATGGTCGCGTTCAGCGCAAAGAGGAAACTCTCTTCTGGCTCCAATGTCAAGTACAGCTGTAGAAAATGTTGCAGAAAATGCTATTTTAGGCAATAGTTAAGGCGTTTGAGGTCAAAATAAGCGATCTTTTTATGGAAAATAAACCCATCAACAGTGAGAAACCACCCACTCCGGAAGAACTCCAAAAACAAGTGGAAGAGATGATGAAGCAACTGGGCATCAAAGAAAGCCCCTTCTTTCATCCAAATCCCCCTTCCTCCGATTCACGGGAAACCAAGTCCGCGCCTCCTCCGCGGGATCCGGAAGAGGACGTGCGTAAATTCAACAAAAAACCCCGTGAGGTCAAAGAATACCTGGATCGCTATGTCATCCGCCAGGATGACGCAAAAAAGGTCCTCAGCGTGGCTCTGTGCGATCATTACAACCATGTGCGGCTGGCTCGTGAGAAGAAAAAGAAGTCCGCAGCTGTTTCCCAAAGCCATTACGCCAAGCAGAACGTCATCCTGCTGGGCCCCACCGGTGTGGGCAAGACCTATCTGGTCCGCAGCATGGCCGACCTGATCGGCGTTCCTTTCGTCAAAGCCGATGCCACCAAGTTCTCTGAAACGGGTTATGTCGGCGCGGATGTGGAAGAACTGGTGCGAAACCTTGTGCGCCAGGCAGATGGAGACGTGGAACGCGCTCAGTACGGGATCATTTACATTGACGAGATCGACAAGATCGCCGCGGCCAGCGGCACCCAGGGCGGACGCGATGTCAGCGGACGCGGTGTCCAGACCAATCTGCTCAAGCTGATGGAAGAGACCGAAGTCCCTACCCGCGCACCCAATGACATCTCCGGCCAGTTTGAGATGATGATGCAGATGAGCGACGGCCGCAAACGTCAGCCCTCCACCATCAACACTCGGCATATCCTCTTCATCGTCAGCGGCGCTTTTGACGGTCTGGAGAAGATCGTCTCCAAACGTCTGCGGGATGCCTCCATCGGTTTCTCCGCTGTCCGCAATTTCTCAGAATCACCTCAGCAGCAGGATATTTTTGAGCAAGCAACTACTCGCGACTTCATTGACTACGGATTTGAGCCGGAGTTTATCGGCCGCCTTCCCGTTCGAGTCGTCTGCAAACCTCTGGATGAGGATGACTTATATCAGATCCTCAAATCCTCCGAGGGCAGCATCATCCGCCAGTATGAGCAATCCTTCGGCGCTTACGGCATCGAGGTCTTCTTCCAGGATGACGCTCTGCGCGAGATCGCC
>JAFZAR010000248.1 GCA_017557085.1 Verrucomicrobiota bacterium
ATCTCCTGTCTCAGCTCCGCGACAGTCTCGGAATGAGCGTCTTTTTGTTTCTCCTCCTCCAGACGTTTCTGGAGTTTCCGGACTTGTTCCAGATAACCGGCGCAGTGACGGCGCTGGACTTCAACGAGGTTGGCAATGCGGGGCTTGAATTGTTCGTAAAGTTTATTGTCAAAGGCAATTACGGAAGGGCCGCTGATGATCAGAGGCACACGGGCTTCATCAATGAGAATGGAGTCCACTTCGTCCACGATGGCAAAGTTATAGCCGCGCTGGACCTGTTCGGAGGCGGTCACCGCCATGCCGTTGTCGCGCAGATAGTCAAAGCCGAATTCCGCGTTGGTGCCATAGGTGATATCACAGGCATACTGGGCGCGGCGCTCCTGAGGCGGCTGGTCGTGCAGAATGCATCCCACGGTCAGACCGAGGAATTTGAAGATAGTACCCATCCATTCGCTGTCACGCAAAGCCAGGTAATCATTGACCGTGACCAGATGGGAACCGCGTCCGCTCAAGGCGTTTAAATAAAGAGGGAGAGTGGCGACCAGGGTTTTGCCTTCACCGGTGGCCATTTCCGAGATCATGCCGCGGTGCAGGGCGATACCGCCGATCAGCTGCACATCAAAGGGGATCATGTCCCAGGTCAGTTCCTGCTCACGCACGATGATCTTTTTGCCTACCAGACGGCGGCAGGCATTCTTAACGACTGCAAATGCTTCCGGCAAAATCTTTTCCAACGCGGCAGCACGCTCGTCATAATCTTCGATTGCCGAGATCTCAGCTTTCCATTGGGCGGTCTTTTCCCGCAACGCATCATCCGAGAGAGACTGTAAAGACTCCTCAATGGTATTGATTTGAGCGACCAAACCGCGGAGCTTCTTCACTTCGCGGTCATTCTTGGTCCCGAATATTTTTTTGAACAAATAGCCTATCATATCTACGACAAACCGAGGGACATTATCCCTTACCCTGATGATAAGTCAATAAAAGAGCGCACCGGGAGCGTTTTTTGTACTTGAAAGAACCTGGGAACCTCTTGAATTAAAAGAACCACAGATGACATAAAGTCAAACATCAGTCTCACGAATAAAATTTGATAACGAGGAACAAATAATGTAAAATCAATCTGTTGCGGGTGAATGCCCAGTGCTGGGGTCTTTTGTTTTCATCACACTTCCTGGCCTATGGATGTCGTTTTGACACTTTCAAAAATGGAAGGGAAAAATGAGTAACTATAGGAAAGGTGGTGAAAAAAAAGAATGATTACAAACGACTTTGCGTGCCTGATTGCAATCATCCTAATTGTCAGTTTTTTGCTGATGATTAGACGGTTATAGGCCGTCCAACACGTGTAAGGTGTTCACGCACCTTGCACGTTTTCAATCTACCTCATAAAGCTCTCCTTTGCAAATAAAATATTTGAGTAAAAAAACAGGCTCCCGCATTGGGGAGCCTTGTTTTGCTCATAAAAGAATTGTTTAAAGACTATTCTTCGTCTTCATCGTCTGCTTTTTTCTCTTCCTTTTCAACCGGTTTGGCGCGGTCGAGATAGGCTTGCAGATTCTTCTTTATGTTTTCGTCTTTGATCGCGTCCATGGCTTTGGCGGCAAAGGTGTCGCCTTTTTCCACTTCACCGATCTTGTAATAGGTCAGAGCACGGTAGAAGTCGGGAGAAGGAATCGGTTTTTCGCCTTCGACCTTGTCGGCTTCGTCCAGGAGTTCCATGACGAATTTGATGGGAGCTTTGTCACCCAGCTGAGAGACAATGGCATAAGCCACGCTGCAGATCTGCTGAGCGCTGCCTTTGGCGGCTTCTTTGAGTCCTTTTTCGGCGGCTTTGACAGCAGCTTCATCCACTTCATCTTTCATTACGGCATCGAGGTATGTTTCGATAGCCCTGGTGGAGTTGATCTGACGGCGAATATCTTCAGCGCGTTTGGCGGATTGTGCGTCCACTTTGGCCATCTGGTCGAGGACCTTGTTGACCATTTCATAGTCTTGCCCGCCATAAGCAGCATCGAGCATTTTTTCCAGATTGTCCAGGGATTCTTTGGCAGAACCGATCTTCTTGAGAAGATCCAGTCCAAATTCTTTGGCCTTAGGATCTTCCTTAGCAAGCATGGACTCATAGGTGCTGACCTGGGCACGGAGCGCATCGGCCTTGATGGCGGCTTCCAGGTCGTATTTGTCCTGAAGGATCTGGAGCAGAGGCTCTTCCATAGTCATGGGATGACCGACCCAGGCAACTTGACCCTTCTTGTTGATAATGAAGGCACAAGGAATGCCGTTCTGACCATAGGCGCGCATATAGTCCTTGTTGGTGGCGTTGTCTTTGTCGCGGGCCACGATGTAGTCCATCTTGTCGCCCTGTTCTTTGACAAACGGACCGACTTTGTCGGCGGTCTCATTGGAGATGCCTACGAAGACGATACCCTTGTCTTTGTATAACTTATTCAGTTTCGTCAGGTGGGGGATGGTGCTGCGGCAAGGTCCGCACCAGGTCGCCCAAAATTCGACCACATAGATGTTTTTGCCATCGGTAACATCTACGGCGTGTTTTTCATCCGCGTTCTTGACCCATTCTTCAATGGTGAGCGGTTTGGCTTTGTCGCCAATTTGATCGGCCAGAGCATTTGTGATACTCATGCTGGCGGCCACTACTAAAGCAAGTAAAGTATGAAGCTTCTTCACGAGGGCGAGGATAGTTAAACTAACCTGTCAAGGCAAGTAAAAAAAGCGGATAGGAATCCAAAAGTGTTTTCTTACAAAAAGTATCGGGTGAAGGTTGCGCTTTTTGCATTTCCATGCTATCTTTTAGGCAGAACGTGAAGCGTTCGTGAAAGTTATGTCAGTAGAAGATAATTTAAAGGAATCGTTCGCCGGTGAAAGCCAGGCAAATCGTAAATATACCGCCTTTGCCCGGAAAGCGGACAAGGAAAATCTGCCCGGCGTGGCACGCCTGTTCCGTGCCGTGGCAGCTGCGGAAACTGTTCACGCACTGGCCGAGCTGGACGCACTGGGCGGAGTGAAAGGCACGCTGGAAAACCTGAAGGCCGCCAAGAGCGGAGAGGAATTCGAGTTCAAACAGATGTACCCCGCGTTCATCGAAAACGCCAAGGCGGCATCTAATGCCAAGGCACAGCGCGTGATGCAGTTTGCCATGGATGTGGAGAAGGTTCACGCGGATCTTTATGCCAAGGCGATCGCCGCCGTGGAAGCCGGCAAGGATCTGGAAGTGTCCAAGATGTACGTCTGCCCTATCTGCGGATATACCTCGGAGACAAAACCGGACAAGTGCCCCGTCTGCGGAGCGACCCGGTTCGATGAAATCGTTTAATATGTGATATTCAAAAGACGGGGAGACTTGATCCCCCGTCTTCTCCCCTTTTTCGACATGCGGATCATGTCATTCTATGGATCATTGATAATGGCACTTTGCCTGATGGTTGTTTCCATTCAGGCAGAGGATATCCGCATTTCTGAATTCATGCTCTCCAACGCGTCCACTCTGCTGGATGAAGACGGAGACGCATCCGACTGGATCGAACTGCATAATGATGGAAACGAACCAGTCAACCTCCAAAGCTGGGGACTGACCGACAACCACAAGGATCTTTTCAAATGGGTCTTCCCTGCTATGGAGATTCCGGCAGACGGATATCTGGTCGTGTTTGCTTCCGGCAAAAATCGAAGGAATACCAAAAGCAATCTGCATACTAATTTTAAGATCAGCTCGGAGGAGGAGCTGATACTGACACGGCCCAACCATGAACGGGCAAGTGTTTTCTCGCCTTTGCCGGCCATGTACCGGGATATTTCCTACGGAGTGCTGCCCAGTCAGGAACTGGGATGGTTCGACAAACCTACTCCCGGCAGTGGCAACGGTCAGGGATATACCGATGTTTCTCCTGAGGTGATACCTTCCCTGCCAGCCGGACTCTATTTTGACACGATCGAAGTCAGTCTGGGAAGCGACACAATTACAGGATCGATCCGCTATACTCTCGACGGCAGTGTTACAAATGAAAAATCACCCATTTATACCACACCGCTGCAGATCAATAAGACAACGCTACTCAAGTGCCGGACTTATACGCAAGGTCAACTGGCCGGGAAGATCTCAACATTCATTTATATGATCGGCAACCCGGAATTAAAATCGGTAATATCGGATCTGCCACTCATAATTCTGGATACTTTCGCCACTGGTCAGCTCAACAAAAAAAATAAGGCAAACGCCTGCATGGCCGTGTTTGAACCAATCAATGATGTGACTTCCTTTACCAACACACCCACGCTCATGATCCCGGCCATCATTCACAAAAGAGGAAGTACTTCGCTGGATTTTGAAAAATATAGTTTGTCTGTTGAAACGGAAAATGCGTACTGGGAAGATGAGGATGTTCCTCTGCTGGGAATGCCGGCGGAATCGGACTGGGTTTTCTACGCGCCATGCATGTACGACAATACCATGATCCGCAATCAGCTGATGTACAACCTGAGTAACCAAATAGGACGCTATGCCCCGCGGACGCGCGACTGCGAGCTGTATCTGAATCTGGAACATCAGCAGATCCAACCGGAGGATTATTTTGGGATATACATTCCCATGGAAAAAATCAAAATGGGAGAAAATCGTGTCAATTATCCCAAGGCCGTAAATGGTGAAACAGAAGAGC
>JAFZAR010000249.1 GCA_017557085.1 Verrucomicrobiota bacterium
AATAGGTCTTTCTTAAATACGGCTCGATCAATTCTCCGTATCTTCCGCGGATCGCATTGGAAACTTCTGGCTCTACTTTATAGTAACGCCACGCCGTTTCGGGATTCAAAAGTCGTCCCATAAAAACGACGACTCCGGCCAGATGCGCCAGTTTGATATCTTTTCTGGTAACGATGTCAGCTATATCCATCAGGGTCGGCTGCCCCAAACGCGCGCCATCAGGTTCCAGCAGATCCGGCTGTTCCTCTCCGCGAAGAGTGATCGCCTCGCTCATTGGGATATACCAGAAATTCTGTGTCAGTCTCCCGCCGAAATCACCGGGTTTTTTCAATTCCAGGACGAAACTGATGTCCTCGTGGGGGATCTCCAGCACTTTTTGTTCTTTGGATATCTCTTCACCCAGTTCGCGAACCAGATTTATCTTATCGGTCTCACCGGGGTTCATGCTTCCTCCGGGGAATATCCAGCTTTTATGCAAAGCGTTCTTTCTGAATTTCTCTTCCACGGTCAACGAAACAGCAGACACCACTCCATCGCTCTGAATTTTAGCAATGATGCCAAAATTAGAACGGCACTGTTTATGCATTTTCCGATTATCGTTGAACACCCTGATAATGTAAGACCCGCAGCTTACTGAGATAAGCTACGGGTTTTTAGAATATCACTTTTCCCCTTATAGAGTAAAGTTTTTACTCAATGACGGAGCGATAGAATGCCTTGCCGCCAATAGAAGGAATAGTGTTATAAGGACTTTCCACGTTCAGATTGATCCAATTTTTCATATCCGTGCTGACTTGCAGCTTGCCTGTGAAAGTCAGACTTAGCACACCATTGGAGAATTTTCCG
The DNA here is from genome assembly GCA_017557085.1 of Verrucomicrobiota bacterium. GTDB lineage: Bacteria > Verrucomicrobiota > Verrucomicrobiia > Limisphaerales > UBA1412 > UBA1412. Next base: position 847 of record JAFZAR010000249.1, read on the forward strand.
GTCAGTTCCGCTTTCTGCGGTTCCGGAGGATTCAGACACAGATCGGCTTTGACGTTCGATCCGGTCAAATTCACTGCTACGACTTGAGGCACAATAAATTCCGTGCTGGCAAAAGTCAGTTTGTTCGCCAGAGAATTCTTGGAATAAGGCAGAGCATAACCACCTGATGTTGAAGTGACTGTATAATACTGTCCGTTTTCCAGAGTCACTTTCACGCCGGGAATGCCTTCCCCGATGTCATAAACACCGTTTCTATTGAGATCCGAATAAACGACACCCACCAGATAGGGAGCCAAGGAAGTTGCGCTGAAAGCGAAGTCCTGGGTCATCATCAGTGTCATCGTGTTGGGTTGGAAGTAGCTATAAATCCCCTGCTCTAAACCGATACCCGTTTCTGTAAAATCAACATCCATAATGTTGAGACGCTGACTGCCGCTGTTGAACAGCGTTCTGTAGACTGAATCTACGCTCAGAGTGGTATAATTAGCCACTATACTTTCTGTACATCCCTGCCATCCTTTGAAAACGTATCCCGCCGCTATCATACGATCTTCAGGAGTGGAGCCTCCTTCACCGTATAAAGTCCATTGATTATTCTGCAACAGCCACTTGCTGTGTCTTTCCGAGGAGTTTAGCAAAGAAGCGTTGAAAGCATACGGCGGTTTAGGTGTGGTGTCGATCGTTCCCGGATCCAGATCTTTGTTCAGATCTATCCCCAGACGAGCGGCTTCCGCCGCGGGATTCGCGCGAGCCCTGTTGATCAATTCCAGCTGATATTGCTCCATGGGAGAAGGATCGCCGTGACTGTAGAAAGTCACTTCCGGCATATTCAGCACGGTCAAAACACCGGGAATGAAAACATATTGATAGATGCCCGGCAGGCTCCCCTGGCTGACAATGATGGGATAAGTTCCGGCAGGGCTGTTCTCGACCGCTGTCGTGGTCAGAAACGGTGCTCCGTCCAGAGTAACCGTCCCACCGGACTCACTCGTAATGGAATAGGTAAAGACCGGATTCTGTTCCAATACATAGCGCTGCTGATTATCCGCCCGCACATAGAATGTCGGAACCGGCACTGTGACAGCGACCGTACCGGAGATGACTGTGCCGGAACTGTTGCTGACGACAACACTGTAGTTGCCCGCGTCCAAATCGGTTGCGCTGTTTATAATGTAAGTATTTTTTGTAGCGCCGGGGATCGGGGTATTGTTCCGCATCCATTGGTAGCTCACATCATCCATGCTGTAGGCTTCCACAAACAGGGAAGCTTTATCTCCCCAGTTCAGAGAAAGTCCGGTCGGCTGTGTCAGGATAACAGGAGGCTCACTCACAGGTCTGTTGATGAGATAGTTGACATGAACGTTTTTTCCGCTTTCTGTTGTTCTTGTGAAAGAAGCGGTTTTGACTTTGGGTGCGGCTGCCGTCGGTTCAAAAGTAACGACTATATTCCCTCCGGCTGTATAAGGGACTGCATAGCCGCCGGATTCCGAAGTGATGGCATAATAATCGCTGCCGGATACAGTTACCTTGACACCGGCAATGCCTTCACCGGGATCGTAAAAATAATTCTTATTCGAGTCATTAAAAACGACACCTACCACAAATGGATTGTAAGAGGCTCCGCTCAGAGCAAAATTCTGTGTCCCCATCAGTGCGTTATATGTCTTGCCATCCGTAAACTGTCCCTGCCGCAGTCCGACACCGATCTCCGCAAACCTGCCATTCATCAGGTTCTTCCGGTGTCCCGGACTCTTGAAAAGGTTCTCATGCATGTCTTTAGTGGAGGTGACGAGATTGAGTCTGCCGGTCGTGCCTACCCAGGAGATATTTTCACCCCAGGTCCAGGAACCACTGAAAACATAACCGGCTGCCGCCATACGGTCTCCGGGAGTAGAACCATTGATCCCGGTATGTTCAAAAGTATCGGTTTCCAGCATCCAATCAGAGTGAGCCCGTGCGGATACAAACAGCAGCGGATGGAATGCCAGGGGCTGCTTGGCGGCACCGTCCAGAGTTCCCGCGTCCAGTCCCTGATTCAGGGTGATCCCCAGACGTGCGGCCTCTGCCTCTGGGGTAGCGCGGGCAAAGTTGACCAGTTCCAGCATATACTGTTCATAGATCGTCGGATCTCCGTGATCGTAAAGCGTCGCCGCGGCGATCACCTGGGGAACGGCCGGTTCCTGCACTTCATAGTCAGAGGAAGCCGCAAACGCAGGAGTCCCCACCTCACAGATATCCTCGGCCGAAACCACTGAACCATAGGCAAAAAACGGGAGAATTCCCATCACACATCTGCCCGCTACTTTCAAAATATTTTGTGTGTTCATAAATAGACAACAGCCATTATCAAAACAGCGTTTATAGTATAGCACAAAAAAGCCTGTAAGGAAACTACATCACTGCAGCTTTTTGCTCAACAAAAGAAAAATCTAAAGCCCAAAGAATGTTTTTATGCCCTCAAGGATGTCGTGGGGTGTTTTTTCGGGGAAAGCCGAGTCGGTGAGGGCTCTCTGTATTCCCTGCCATTCAGGGCTTTGCTCCGAAAATGTCTTCAGGAATTCCTTCAGATCTTCTTGTACCTTCTCTGAAAGCGTCCCCTTGAACTTGCCGGAAAGCAGGTAGGAAAGACGAAAAACATCATTGCGGTGTTTTTTGATGTCGGAGCTTTTCACAAATTTTCCGTCATAGCGGTCGGTGGACAAGTTCAGATAGGCTTTGGCTTTGAGCAGAAGCAGCCCCACCGGGCCAACATAGAACAGACCCGAATCATCTTTCTCTTTGTAGGTGTTCAGCACGTCCAGATAATCTTTGCTGGCCAAAGCGGTAGAAAGATTGGAAACATTATCGCGGATATGGATATATGTAACCTCTTTGTCATCAATAGCTTTAAAAGTTGTTTCAGGTGTTGTGGCCAGTTTCAGCGAATCGGGGAAATCCGGTTCCTGCGGTTTGTAGAAGCGAAAGACCCCTTTCTTTTCATCCGTCCGCTCCCGCAGCTGGTAACCGCCCTTGTTCACGTATTTGCAAAATTGTGACGCGAATGTCTTTTCTTTCGCCTTCTGTGTCAAAACGATATCGATCCCCTTGGTCACACGGAAATCCATCTTCGCGCGGCGAAAACACTCCGCGCAAGCAGCCGCGCCCACGATAATAAACGCGTCCGCAATCCCCTTAAAATTATCCTTAAAATGCTCTAACCCTTTTACCATAACACATTTCCATTCCATATCCCGCCCATCGGAACCAGTCCGTTCGGAAACCTTTAGCAAAAAACAGAGGTTTTCACCAAACTAAAGAGCGTCACTGGGCATGAATATATCAAAAAAGCCGTTCTGATAAAAGTTTTATTTTTGAGGCAATGAGAAAATCCCCGAAGGAAGCCCTCCGGGGATTTTTTACGAAAAAATTCTATTATTATTTTTCGGATAACCAGAATTTATGTTCTTTATCCAGAAAAACAACGTAGAAAATGTTTTTGTAATAATGGCCGACAACAACGGCTTTATTGAGAATGTGGACCCTTGCCCAATGTGCATCCAATGGGATGTTTTTAGGTCTTTCAAACATTGTTTTCTCTTTAGGCGGAAAGGAATCGTAAGCTTTGAATTTATACCCGTCAAATTGTTCCTGTAAAGGACGTTTGCAAAATCCAGCCAATGTCTCCAGCATTTTGGAAAGCCAGCCTTCCTTTTGCCAGTCTTTGAAAGATGAGGCGTATTTTTGGCCGCTGTCAAAGTACTCAAAAGAAATACAGAAATTCTCCTCTTTTACAGAGATTTTCTGCTTCTCCGGGATAAGAGAGCGTTTTTCGGACGGAAAGCTGAATTTCTGTTTGTCCCTTGGACGTATCTTAGGCATTCTTCGTCAGGAACTTCTTGTAGAACAAACGGGTCGCCTCTTTGGAAATAGGCCTGTTGCACTTATCCGCCGGACCACAGCCCTTTCTCGCATCCAGCCACGGATCTTCGGAGTGGGTCGCGTTTTCCAATTCCAATCCCGTCCACCCTGCCAGCATATTGAGTACATCCGTCACCAAGTCTCTCTGGTCCGATGTCAGCTCCAGGAATTTCTTTTCGGTCTTAACGGGGTCTTTGTCAAAGGTCATATCTCCGTAGAGGATAGATACTCCTTTCATCTTTTGAAAGACCTTCCGGCACACCGGCCCGTGCATCCATGCTTCAAAGGTATCCGGTATCAGCTCCACATCAAAATAGGCCAGATGGTACGCATCGCAATAAAACAGAAGCTTTTGCAGTTTCAAATGAGACATCGGCCCGTGTTTCATCAGGATATATTCCGCCAAATCCAGCGAACTGATTTTCTTTAATTCTTCAAACTTCATATCAACTAACCTTTCCGTGCGGTCTTACCGTACACAAACACAATAGCACATTTTTCAGCACAAGGAAGCACATTTTTCAGTAACTTTCCACTTTGAAG
>JAFZAR010000250.1 GCA_017557085.1 Verrucomicrobiota bacterium
GAATGACAATTGCTGACGCCATCGAGTTGACGAATGGAGGAGAATATGATTACGATGTATCCAGATATGCCTTGATTATAGATGGTTTTTCACCGGAAGAGTTAGAAAAACAGGAATTATATTATTTGGTTAATTTGAAAACCGGGGTTTATTTAGATTTTAATTATAACGGTAAATTGATTAAAAAGAGAATTTATCCCTCCGTGTTTTTACCTTCCTCTTTTTTGGGAATCAATATGACGCCTGTTATTGTTATAATTGAAAACGTTGTTGAAGAAATTGAAATCTTCTTTGAAAACTACCGTTAAAAACAGAGGAATTACGTTATATGCTGTGCCTAAGCAATAAAAACAAAAGATGGTTATGGATATTCTTATTTACGCTTCCTTTTCTGTTGTTTGGAGCCAGTCTGATAGATAGTTTTTCATCTACACCAGAGAGAAAGACTCAGTCAAAACTTTGCAGTATTTGCTTTTTGGTAAATGATTGTGGGGCTCGATCACTCATGGAAAAAATGAAAGATGAACCTTCTGATATAAACATTCTTTTTGATTTGATTTCACCTTCTGCGGCACGTTTCGGATTTACGTCTGAGCAGTTCAGCGCGTTGAAGGTCGATAGTTGGGGAGAACCTTTTCATATTGATTATACGACGAACATTGCAGAAAACTTGAAGATGGTTGTCGAATTTCAAAACTGTTTTCCATTTGTAATTTGGTCAGGCGGTCCTAACCGGATAGATGAAAGATGTCTGGGGGATGATATTCCCTGGGAGCCAGAACCATTGTGGGTGAGGTTGGATGGTAGATAAATGCTCAAATATCTGCCTTATGAGGAGCTGTCCGTTCTTTCAGGTGGAAACGAGCTATTTAGACAGATCCCGAAAATTCACGGTTTTCTTTGAAACTGCTTGAGGGATAGGGTGGTTTATGGTACTTTCTTTTTCAGGAAATAGCTGACGAAGAAAGCTGTGGGGATTTTGCATGATGAAACTGATGAAAATAGCAGTGGCAGGCGGTATCGCGCTGATGGTTTGTTCAGTGAACGCGGATCTGATACGGATGGAGCCGGTCAAAAAACAAGACACTGAAATCAAAGAGGTTGCGACTCAGACGACGGACTGGGCCGCGGCCGCGGAGCAGGGGATCCAGTCACTGCTCAGGCACTACTGGAACAGTTCCGCGCATTATTTCAACGGAAGGAACGATGCCGATAATTTCAACTACTGGCCGCAGGCTCACGCGATGGATGCCGTGATCGATGCGTATCTGCGCACACAAGATCCTCAGTACAAGGCTTATTTTGAGCAATGGCACAAGGGCATCTATGCCAAAAACGGAGACGGCTACTGGAATGTCTTTTATGATGACATGGAGTGGATCGGCCTGACGATGCTGCGGCTGTATGACGCGACAAAGGATCCCCGGTATCTGGATACGGCTCAACGGCTTTGGAGGTTTGTAAAATACGGCTGGGATGAGTATTATGTGGAGGGCGGCATTTCCTGGCGGGAGGATCAGCCCTGGAGCAAGAACGCCTGTTCCAACGGACCCGGCAGCCTTTTTGCCAGCCGGATGTACCGGGTGACCCGCGATGAAGCCGATAAGGAATGGGCCATCAAAATCTACAAATGGGAACGGGAACACCTTTTTGACCCGGAAACAGGCGCGATCGCCGATAACATTGACGGGCGTTCCATGCGCAAGGCCGGTTTCAATCTCAGCTATAATCAGGGGCTGTTCCTGGGTGCCGCGCACGAGCTGTATCAGCTGACCGGGGAGGAGTCTTATCTGGAAGACGCTCAGCTGGCGGCGCTGTTCACCATCACCGCGCGCCAGACGCTCGACCGCCGGAACGGCATCCTGCGCGATGAAGGCAAAGATGACGGCGGTCTGTTCAAGGGCATCTTCATGCGTTACTTTGTTCTGCTGATGCTGGATGACCACATCAAGCCGGAGAATCAGAAGAAGTTCCGTGATTTTCTCTATCATAACGCGGAAGTGCTCTGGGAGAAGGGACGTGACCGGGAAAGATGCTTGTTTGGTTCGTCCTGGGCGGCTGCTCCAACGGGATCGGTCACACTGACCTGTCAGACCAGCGCGGTCATGTTTCTGGAGGCGGTCGCTTTCTATGAACGTTCTCTGGCGGCCAAAAAGAGTTCCGGCGATTCTAAAGTTGAAAAATAACGCCCGGTGGTGTATGCTCCCGGTCAATGAGATGAGGTGAGGACTATCCTCTGAATAATGAAGAACGATTTAGAAAAGAATATGAGAAACTGGACAAAGATATGTTTGGCGGCGGCACTGGCCGTCTGGACGTTTGCCGGGCTGGGCATCGCGGATGCCGGGGCACAGGCACGCCGGGCCAAGGTGCCTTATGAATACACGGCCTTTGAAGGCACCAACTGGGTCACGATGTTTGACGGCAAGTCCCTGACCGGATGGATCCCTCTGGAGCTGGGCGGCAGCGGTCCCACGGAGTTCGAGGCCGATTTCGTTCCCGATAAGACTCCGGATGCCAAGCCGACACCGATCCTGCGCGTCAACCGCGGCGATATGCTTTCCGGGATGGCCTGGACGAATGGCCCCGTCCGCATGAACTATGAGATCGAATGGGAAGCCATGCGTGTGGACGGCAATGATTTCTTCGCGGCGATGAGTTTCCCGGTCAAAGAGGATTACGTCACGTTCATCCCATCCGGATGGGGCGGAAGCGTGGGCGGCATCTCCAGTGTGGATGACCACGATGCTTCGGAGAATGAGACTTCCTCTTTCCTGTCGCTGGACGATCAGAAATGGTATAAATTCAAAGTGCGTGTCACGGAAAAGAAGATCGAATGCTGGGTGGATGAAAAACGCATCGTGAACCTGCTCACCGAAGGCAAGAAGCTGGGTCTGCGTCCCGGTTCGCCCTCGGAGATCAAGCGCTACGGCATCGTCTGCACCGCTTACCGCACGACCGGTGCGATCAGGTCCATTAAAATGAGAAAGATCGACCCCGGTGAAAAGACCGCCGAGAAAAAGTAGGATTTTCATATAGATTCTCCGTTTTCCATTTCGCAAAGACCGTTACTTCTTGCACCCATGCAGGACGTAACGGATCTTCGTTTCTGGCGGCTGCTCAGCCGCTATGGTCACGCCGACGCTTATGTCACTGAATATATCCGGGTCTATCCTCATTCCCGTGTGGACAAAGACATCCGGCAGGATATCCTGCTCAATGACACCGGCTGCCCGGTCATTGCCCAGGTCGCGGGCGAGGATGTCCCCAGTCTGGCGCGGATCGCGGAGGGTCTGCAAAGCCTGCCCGTGGCCGGGATCGACCTGAACCTGGGCTGTCCGGCTCAGGTGGTCTGCCGCAAGCATGTCGGGGGAGCCTTGCTGAAAGACCTGGGCAAGGTGGATGAGATACTGGCGGCTTTGCGCGCACAGATCACCAAAGTGCCGTTCAGCGTCAAATGCCGTCTGGGATATGAGACCGCCTCGGATTTTGAAAAACTCCTGGAATTATTCAGCCGCCACCGGGTGGACTGGGTCACTGTCCATGGCCGGACTGTGCGCCAGGGATACGGAGGCCGTGCGGATTGGGATGCCATCCTCCGCGCAGCGGAGTTGCTGAACTGTCCCGTTGTTGGGAATGGCGATATTTCGGATCCGGCTCAGGCGGCGCGGATGCTGAAGGAAACGCGGCTCGGAGGTCTGATGATCGGGCGCGGCGCGGTCAGGAATCCCTGGATATTTCGCCAGATCCGTCAGGCACGGGACGGGGAGCCTGTCACACTGCCGACCGGCAGAGACATCCTGGAATATCTGTACGCTATCAAAGAAATGACCTCCATCGTGGAACACAGCCGCGGCGAATCCGCCCATGTGGAGCGTTCCAAGAAGTTTTTGAATTTTATCGGTGCCGGTATCAGCGAGGAATTCCTCTACCGGACACGCCGTGCCCAAACCTGGACAGAAATGGAGACCGCCTGGAAACAGTGCCTGGACATGGAACGCCCTTATTCCCTGATCCCGGAAAACTGACGAATCACTCCAAAAAAAATCCCCGAAAGGAATACCTTCCGGGGATCATTTGTAAATGTGAAATCTTATTTGGCGCGGTAATCCAGCAGTTCGTTGTATTTCGCGTCCAGCTTGTAGATTTTTTCCTGCGCGGTGCCGAAATAGACATTGCCTTTGCAGTCGATGGTCAGACCTTCGGTCTCCACGTTCAGGTCTATGCGGTATTCGGCTTGGATGTCAATGGTCTTATCCTGATCGTCATTGAGCTTGATCTTGTAAATGGCATGGGGATTGTCATTGATGGTCTTGCCGGCATCGGCCAGATAGTAGATGAAGCCGTCGCGGTAGTCCATGCCCTGAGGCACGCCCAGATCGGTCTTGGAATAGCTCCAGGTGCCGTGGTCAATGAATTTGCCTTCCGGCTGAAGGGTGACCTTGGTGAAAGCGATGCGCGCACCATCCTGGCTGGAGGTGAACACGATGATGTCGTCATTCGCGACCCAGGCGATCAACGCGCCGCCGTTCTCGCCCATGCCTTCAAAATCCCATTTGTTCAGAGCATCGCCTGTGTTCTTGTCCAGTTCCCAGACGAAAGGCTTGCGTCCGTTGCCGCCGGAGCATCCCAGAATGGAATCATGGGGGATATACCAGAGCAGCTCGGCGCTGTGCATGGGACCTTTTTTGGAGAAGACAGCCACTTCTTTGTTATCGAAAACACGGATCTTGTGGATGTCGGCGTTCTCTTTGGTGCGGTCGTTGTGTCCGGCGTAGTAGTAATAGATGCCGTCGGTGCAAAGTCCCTGAGCGCATTCCCAGTTGATCGGCTTCACATAACCGGCATCGCGCCAGGAATTGTAAGTAATGTCCTCTGCCTGAGCTGCGGCGCAAAGCAATGCACAAGCGGCCAGAGTGCTGAAATAAAATGCGGTTTTCATCTGTTTAGAAATTATTCTTTCCAGGGTTTCATCTTCTTGTACTTGGCATTGATGCGGTAGATCTTTTCTTCCGCTGATCCGAAGTAAAGATAACCTTTCTTGTCAAAGGTCAGACCTTCGGTTTCCGTGTGGAAGTCCACCCGATACTGTTTTTCCACCGAGACAGTCTTGTTTCTGTTCAGCTTCAGCACATAGATGACGTGCGGATTTTCCAGAACGGTCTCGCCCGCGTCGGCCAGGAACCAGACGCGCCCGTTCTTGAAGTCCATGCCCTGAGGCACGCCCAGATTCGGGCCTTCATAGTACCAGGTACCGTTTTCTTTGAACTTGCCGCCCGGCAGCAGTGTCATGCGTGTAAAGGCAATGTGCGGACTGTCATCAATGGAGGTCAGCAGGATGATGTCGTTCTTCTTTTCCCAGGCGATCAGGCCGCCGGCTTTGTGACCGACATTTGGGCAGTCCCATTTGCCGATGGCTTTGCCGGTATTCTTGTCCAGCTCCCAGACGCACGGGGTCAGCTTTTTGCCGTAGCAGCAGGCGATGATCGTATCGTTGTACTCGTTCCAGTCAATGCCGGGACTATGGCGCGGTGCCTGTTTCTCGAAGCAGGCTACCTCCACATTGTCGCTCATGCGGATTTTGTGAATATCGGAAAGCTCACCCGTCCGGTCATGGTGTCCGGCAAAGTAATAATACTCGCCGTCGCAGCAAAGTCCCTGAGCGCATTCCCAGGGAGTGGGTTTCTCGTAGCCCACATCGGAGTAGTCGTTGTACGGCCATTGCTTGATGATTCTGGCTTTTTCCCTTGCGGTGCGAATATCAACAACATCGGCCTGGACCATCAGCCCTGTGAGGGCGAAAGCGGTCAGAGCGATCAGACTTTTTTTCAAAATATTATGTTTCATGATATATTTCTATTTTTGAGTTCTTCCAAAGTGTTCATCCATGAACTGAAGGTAATTGCTCCAGTCATACTCAAGGATATTGTGTTTGCCGGCGCGCAGGTGGTAGCCGTTGTAGCCGTGGACCGGTTTCTCGATTTCCGGCATCGTGTCCGCGGGCAGAGCGTTCTGGACACCGTAGATTTTGAAGACCGGGTTGGCCAGCTTCAGACTGGTGAACTCGCCTTCGGGATCGGCCCAGGCATCCTCGCTGGCACTGGCCACATACACATGACGCGGCGCGATCAGCGAGATCAACTCGTGCTGGTCAAACGGCATTTCCTTGTCGTGTCCCACGTAATTCTGATAATTCTTGCAGAACCAGTAGGGGAAGTTGCGGCAGAGATCGGCGATCGTTTCGCCTTGCATCCTGCGTGTCA
>JAFZAR010000251.1 GCA_017557085.1 Verrucomicrobiota bacterium
AAGGTGGATGAAATGCGTATTTACAATGGCGCGATGACTGTGGAAGACGTTCGTTTGAGCTATGCTTCCGGTCCCGACACTCTGCCTTCTGAAACAGGTGAGATCCAGTCTGTTTATGTGAAACTGCAGAATGGTACCACCTCCATGATCGAGAGTACCTCCGCTCCGTACAATGTGTACGCGGACTACAAGAATGTCAAAGGTGTCATCCTCGACCAGGCCGAAACAACGGTTTCCAGCCAGAATGAGAACATTGTCTCCGTGAGCAACGGCAAGCTCTATGCTTACGAAGTCGGCACCGCGACCCTGAATATCACTTACGGCAACTTCGCGGGAAGCAGCACCATCACGGTGACAGCGATGCCCGAAGCCATTCTGACCCACCGCTACAGCTTTACCAGCGATGCGAGCGATTCCGTGGGCGGTGCCAACGGTACGCTCTACGGATCGGCGACGATCGAGAACGGCACTGTGGTAATGGCCAGCGGCGGCACATCCGGTACAGTGGATCCGAATGACGCTGTTTCTTATGTCCAGCTGCCCGCGAACCTGATCTCCGATCACGAATCCATTACCATCGAGAGCTGGGTCCGCGTTGACACGCTCCAGATGTGGGCTCGTCTGTTCGACTTCGGCGGCAAGGAAAATGGTTCCGGCACCAAGTATATGTTCATGGCTCCTTACAATGGAACTACAGGCGGCAGCTCCTTCACCTTTGTGACTGCCGGTCAGGGTGCGGCTGAACAGCAGCTGTGCAAAGGCGGTTATTATCTGCCGACAGGTGAAATGGTCCATGTGGTGATGACCCTGCTGGGTGACGCCAATCTGGCTCGTATGTATGTGAACGGTGTCATGATCGTTGAAGCTGATAATATCAGCAACAATCCGGCCAAGATCGGTGCGATGCCCTACTGCTATCTGGGCCGCTCGATGTATTCCGCTGACTCTATCTTCACAGGCGCGATCGATGAGTTCCGTACCTGGAAGGGTGTGCTGACCGCCAAACAGGTTGTCGCCAGCTATATGGCCGGTCCGGATCAGATCGCCGGTGACTTGGGTGATCTGCAGAGCATCCGTGTGGTATCCGACGCTCCGAACGCGGCTCCTGGTGTGACCGTGAACTTCACTGTTTACGGTGATTTCGCCAATATGAAGGACGTTCCTATCAACAGCGTGGATGGTGTAAAGGTCTCCATTGACAATCCTGCCTTCACTCTGCTGAATAATTATTCTTACACCTGCCCTGTTCTTGCTCAGGGCAATCTGATCGTGAGCTATGGTGGTCTTGAAGCCACTACACCGATCGCGACGGTTGAAGCTCCCGCGACTCTGGCCCACCGTTATTCTTTCAATGGTGACACCAAAGATTCTGTGGGCAATGTGGATGGTGAAAACTATGGTCTGGTGATCGAAAATGGTCAGCTGGTCATGGATGGTGCCACGCCGGTCGTCCTGCCTCAAGGCGTGATGGACATTGTTGCCGGTGAAGCATTCACTCTGGAAACCTGGATCGAGATCAACTATGAGACCGCCGGTAACTGGGGCAGCTTCAACGTGAGCTTCTTCAATGAGGAAGATTATGAGAATACCTACAACGAGTTCGCTCTGGGCGCACAGCCGAACAAGGGCAACAAGATCAACTCCACCTGGGCACTGGTCGAACTGAACGATGGTTCTTACTACAAGACCGAGACCTTTGCTCCGAAGGGACTGGCCGGCGCGGGCATGACCCACGTGGCGATCTCTGTGGATCCTGAATCTCAGGTCATGACGCTGTTCATGAACGGCCGCCTGGAAAATCAGGTCGCTATGACTGTGAGTGCCGCGAGATTGAAAGCCTGGATGCCGAAGTATGTCGGTTATCTGGGAACTTCCCGCAGCGGTGTTGGTCTGCCCGGCAAGATGGATGAATTCCGTATTTGGAAGGGTGCTTTGACCATTGATCAAGCGGCTGCCAACTATGCCGCCGGCGCGGATATCATTCCTGATATCACCGCGGGCGCGACTCTGGCTCTGAATATCCCTGAAATCGTTTATGTGGATGCCGCGGTCCCGACCAGCGCTATTGCGGACTTCGGAAAGGCTGCCGCCAATGTCAAGGTGACAGACGCTGCTTCTCTGGAACTGACATCCGACAATGAGGACATCCTGGCTATTGACAGCAAGAAACGTCTGGTGGGTGTTGCCGCCGGTACGGCGACTGTGACTGCCAGCTATCGCGGCGCGACCGCGACCAAGACTGTGACCGTTCTGCCTGCTCAGGTGGCTCTGCTCCACCGTTACAGCTTCGACAACGGCATCACTGATTCCGTTGGCTACGCTGATGGTTTCACTTATGGTTCCGGCGCTTCTGTGGCTGATGGACAACTGGTCCTGAACGGAAGCCAGAATCACGCGTTTGCTCAGTTGCCTAAGGGCATCGTTACCGGTCTCAAGAGCATGACCTGGGAAGCCTGGTTCACACCGGGTGACTATATCGCCAACTGGAATCGTCTGCTGGACTTCGGTACAGTAAATACAAGCGGTGACGGTATTGGTTATATCTTTGCCAGTATCTATACAGGTAGTGCCAATGTTCGTATCGCGACACGCACAGTGGGCGGCGGCGAGCAATACTACAGTGTTGCCACTCCTCAGGC
>JAFZAR010000029.1 GCA_017557085.1 Verrucomicrobiota bacterium
AATAAGTTTTAAAAAATAAACGCGCGCGTGTTTATTTTGCGCGCGAATAGTTATTTTCCCATTCTTGATCAATATCTTAAAAAGATAAACGCGCGCGAATATCCAACGATTAGCGCGCGTTTAGAAGGGAAAAACAAAACTAGGAGATCACTTTTTCCATGACGTAGTCGTCCATGACAAAACCGTGACCCATTTCGGTGACCTCAGCTCCAACATTCTTCAGGCCCAGTTTTTCATAGATCTTGATCACTCCCAGGTTCTTGCGGTTTACATGGAGATAGATCTTTTTCAGCTGACGCTGACGGCAGAAATCCTCAAAGTAATTCATCCCGGTCCGCGCGATCCCTTTGCCGCGGAATTCTTTTTTAAGGTAGAATTTGCTGAGGAAAAGCACATCCCCTTCCACGCGTACCGCCATGTAGCCGACCTTTTCTCCGTTGAAGGTCAGGAAATAATAGACGATGTTTTCTTCCCGGATCTGGTGTGCCATCGCCTCGCTGGACTGTATCTTGTCGAGCAGATAATCCACAGTGGCCTGGCCAACGATAGGCGGAAAATGCTCCCTCCAAATCTCGTAGGCCATGGCGGAGAGCAGCGGGGTTTCATCCAAACGGGCTTGGACGACTGCTATTTGATTCTTATGTTCATCCATATCTTATTATATTTAACCAATTTGTGAAAAAATATCAGCGAAAATGTTCTGTGCCGCTTCCTGTGTGGGAACGGTTCTCATGATCACATCGGAACGCTCCATCAGCTCCTCCGGTATCTCCATCAGGAACTGGGACGGATGACACGGCATGAGCTGGCCGTATTGTTTGCGACCGGTGCAGTGGCTCAGGTAAAGGACTTCCTTGGCGCGCGTGATAGCCACATAGAAAAGGCGACGCTCTTCATCCAAAGTTCCTTCCGTCTTAGAACGGCTGTGCGGCAGGATCCCTTCCTCCAGTCCAACGATATGCACATAAGGATATTCCAATCCTTTGCAGCTGTGCATGGTGATCAGAGTGACAGCGTTCTCCTTCTGTTTTTCTTCAGCAAATTCATTGTCCAAGGTGATCTCCTCCAGAAATTCCTGTAGCGCCTCCATAGGGGAATGCTTTATCGTATGCGGTTCCAAGTCTTTGAGCATCTGCCGGATGTTGGAAATCTTCATATCCCCGGCTTCCGCGGTTTTTTCCACACGGTGGATATAGGCATACAATCCCTGATCGTCAAAAAATTCATCCAGCCAATCGTTCAGCGGAAAACCCACCGGGCTGGCCATCAGCATATTCCGCGTACTGGTGATCAGCTCGTGGAAGTTCTTGATGGAAAGCTTTGTCCGGGAGAAGAACGGCTCCAGCAGCTCATCATTCCCCATCACTCCAAAAACAGATTTATTCTTTTCCTGACTGATGCCCAGCAGACGTTCCATACAGACATCGCTCAAGCCGCGCGGAGGCGTATTGGCGATACGCAGCAGGTTGATATCATCATTCGGGTTGATAAGTGTTTTGGTATAAGCCAGAAAGTCACGGATCTCACTGCGGTCAAAGAAGCTCTGTCCGCCTACCAAATTGTAGCGGATCTGCTTTTTGCGCAAAGCCATTTCAATGGGACGGGACTGCTGATTAGTGCGGAAAAGGATGGCTTGTTTCTGCCAGGGGACACCATGGAGACGATCCATTTCAATCTGATCTACAACGCCTTGCGCTTCATCCTCAGCGTTGTCATAGGTAGCCAGCTTGATCAGCTCACCCGTCTCCTGTTCCGACCAGAGATTTTTTTCACGGCGGCGCACGTTCTTCTGGATCACCTTGTTGGCGGCCTTGAGGATGATATTGGTGGAGCGATAGTTTTGTTCCAGCTTGATGACTTTGACCTCCGGATAGAATTTTTCCAGATCCAGGAGGTTGCTGATCTGAGCCCCGCGCCAGCCGTAAATGCTTTGATCGTCATCACCGACCACACAGAGATTCCAATGCTCTCCGGCCAGCAGATTGACCAGCTGGAACTGGGAGGAGTTCGTGTCCTGATACTCGTCCACCATGATATACTGATATCGGCGGCGGCAGGCTTCCAATGTGTCGGGATGTTCATTCCCGAGTTAAAATACAGAAGCAGCAGATAAGATATCAATCGGGTATTGACTTACCTACTTACCCCGTAGTATAATAGGGTAAAAGATAAAAGGGTGGTGAATATATGATATCAACC
>JAFZAR010000252.1 GCA_017557085.1 Verrucomicrobiota bacterium
CCTTTGAACTGCCGGTCTGCCCCAGCCATCTGACACCCGGTTTCGAGGGACTGGAGTTCCATTACATCGCGGCGCTGGTACTGGGTTTTGCTACCGGTTATCTGCTGATCGTGTTTCATGAACCGGTCACCGAACGCCGTCAGAAGCGCTTCAAAGTATCCGATTTCATGAATTTGATTCGTCCGGTGATCTTTGTTTTTGTACTGATATGCGGTGTAGCGATGCTGGGCGGTCTGATTTATAAAAACTATCCGCAGATCCAGGCCAATAATAGCAATACGTTGTACGATCTGGGATGTAATCTGCTGGATGACATTCAAAAGATCGACAAGGACAAGCCGGTCACCCTGCTGAGCGATGACCCCACCTGCATCTATCTGGTGCGCGCCACCATGGCCCGCAAAGGAGTGCAGGATCCGTATATCTTTGTGGATACCCGGTTCCTTTCTTATCCCTGGTATCACCGGCGCATGGCCAAGTTCTATCCGGAACGCTGGAAGAATTACTTTGCCGAAGCCACGGAGATCGGTTATCTGGACAATTCCAACATTAGTCAATGGCTGATGCTGTACGCGAAACAGGAACACACTTACTATCTGCATCCCAGTTTTGGCTATTTCTTTGAAGCGTGCAAGCCAACTTTGTCTGGTCTGCTCACCCAGCTGACTCCGTATCAGGATGATGATGTCAGTTTGTGGGTCTTCAGTCCGGAAGAGAAAGAGGCCGCTCTGAACTACTGGAAGGCGGAAGAGACCGTTCTGGACAAGATCCCGCGGCTGCCGGAAGAAAAATTGAAACACGGCAATATCGCGTTTGTCGCGGCTTTCTACTCACGTATGCTGAATAATTACGCCGTGGAACTGGCTAAGGCGAATGACCGCACCGATGCCATCCAATTCTGCGAAGAGGCTCTCTCACTCTATCCGAGGAACCTGGCCGCGTATATGAACAAGCACTATTATCAAACGGGACTTTCCACTTACGATGATGAAGGCCAGCACCGCTATGATGAGCTGTTCAACAACTATAATTCTTCCTGGGAAACTGTCTCGCTTTTCTGCGGCAAACCGGATCTGCCCCGCCCGCTTTACGAAATGGGAACGCTGTTCTCTCAAAATCATCAATGGCGCCAGGCTTATCAGTGTTTCCTGAGAGTCCAGCAGTATGAACCCAACCAGATTCAAAACATGACGGCTCTGGCTTATGTGGACTCCATGATCGGCGAAAGCGACCGGGCTCTCAAGCTGATCCGCGAGGCAAAAGCCTACTGGAAACAAAGCGGACAGAGTAATTCCGACACCATCTCGCTCGACACACAGGAAGCGGCCTGTCTGCTCTCCACCGGCAAGACCGAGGAAGCCCTGGCACTGCTGAACGAAGCACGCAAAAATAATCCGCAGGATCAGCGTATCCTGAATATGCTTTCCAGAGCTTATATCGAAAACGGAAACTATCAGGAAGCTCTGACTCTGATAGACCGCATCCTGACTTCTGCACCCGATAATTTTGATAACCTTTACAGAAAAGCAATTTGCCTACTGGGACTGGACCGCGCAAGTGATGCGCTGAACATCCTGGACAATCTGCTCCGCAAAAATCCTCTGAACAACAGCATCATTTCCCTGCGCATCACCGCACTGCTGAAGCTGAAACGCTTTGACGAGGCGCGCGCTGTTTACGAAGGGATGCTCCGGGAAGATAAAGATGATGTCTCCGCTATGATCGGCTTGGGCAAAGTCGCCGAAGAAGCTGGCAATCCTGAAGAAGCCCTGAAACAATATGAGAGGGCTCTGAGCAACGAATACATCTTGCCGGTGCAGATCGGCTGGATCGTGGACTCCATGCTCGCCATGAACAAGACAGATGAAGCCCGCAAGGTTTACGAAAAACTGCTTCAGGAGAATAAAGACGATGTTCCCGCCATGATCGGTATGGGGAAAGTTGCCGAAAAAGCCGGCGACAATGAAGGTGCCATCAAATGGTACACGGATGCGCTGAATCACAAGGATGTTCTGCCGGCCTATAAGACCTGGCTGGAAGAACGACTCCAACTGATCAAAGACGGTAAAAACAGCCCGTCCGAATCTTAATCATCGGATCCGCCGCATTCGATGAAAGTCGAACATGTTATCACACGCCTGATCATAGGTGGTGCCCAGGAAAACACACTTTCCACCGTACTGGGACTGCATGCCATTCCCGGTGTGGATGTCAAACTAATCTCCGGTCCCACCTCCGGCCCGGAAGGGACTCTGGAACCGGTGGCTCGTTCCGTGGAAGGTCTCTTCGAGCTCGAACCTGACCTGGTACGCC
>JAFZAR010000253.1 GCA_017557085.1 Verrucomicrobiota bacterium
AAACGATTACCGTTGTCATTCTCATCAAACGGATTCTGACTGGAAATCCCCACAAAACCATATTCAGCGGCTTTTTGATCTTCCGCCTTGATGCCAATATAGAAAACCTGATTCTCTAATGCGTTCGTGATATAGAACAGCTCACTACCGCCGTGTTTACGGCTGGCCCAGCCATTTTCAACAGCTTCCGCGATCACATCCGCGTCGATATTGGTCAGCGCGGAATTTGTGGAAACGTACATATCCAGATCCGCGTTGTTCAAGCGGCTCGGTGAGGCCATGTTCGGTGGCAGGAATGTCGCGAATGCCACATTCGGACCGCCTACGCTCACTCTTTCCACTGGTTTCGGTTCATCCCCTTCTTCCTCTCCTTCACCCGTGCTGGATGAAGAATTTGTGGAAGGAGTGTTTATGCTCTTCCACCAGACATTGGTGAAAACATAGAAATGCCATTGAGCCGGAACACCATTCGTCATACGGTTAGTCACAGCACCGGTCACAAGCGGTGTATTCGCGCCGACATGCTGGCGGAGCATCGCCAAACTGTTGGTCACAACATCCACTTTCGCCGTCCAGACATTCGTGCCGAGGATACCTTTATCGTCTTTCTTGATTTCAAATTTATTAGTACTGCTGAAATAACCATCAGGCGTACTCTGGAATGCCACCGTTAAAGCAAAATCCTGAACGATGCCGTCCTTGTGTGCCGTCACCGCATTCACATTCACACGACGAGCCTGCACGGATATGACATAATTCGTATCCAGAGGACCTTTGATCAAAACTGTCTCCACGTTATTGACAAAGTCACGCGCGGATTCAATGGAAGATAAAAGCATCTGCGTGTTCGTTTCACCCGTCGAACTCGAAGAATTGGTCGTCGTGTTTTCGCTCAGAACATAAGCGTTGTTATAATCCGAGTTCACCGGGAAGTCATTCCCCACATAGACCTGCTTCGTGACCTTATTGGAAACGATCAGATCCAGATCATTGACCAGCTTGACCGCCGAAACCGGGTTGCCCGCGGGATCCGTCCAAACCAATGTCACCTTCATGGTGCCCTCATTGAAATTCGTGGGGACTGTTACGGCTTGTTCCCAGCTCTCGCCGGTCGCCAAAGCATTGCTCACACTTTGATCCACAAACCACAGCGGCCAGCTGTCCTTGTTGGCAGAATTGGTCAACGCCGCGGGAATGATGTTCGTCATATTGGGAACACCCCATCCCTGGTAGTTCACACCATAAGCCTCTTTGCGGCTGTAGCGGTTGCCCACGGGATTAGAGCCGTTGATCAGCAAAGCCTTCAGCAGCGCGGGTGACGGTGTCGTCACACCGGCGGGCGCGTAGGTCTCAAAAAATTCCTGAACCAGAAGCAAGGAACCTGTCACCGCCGCGGCCGCCATACTGGTGCCGCTTTCATAGCGGTAGTACTCACCCAGTCTTTCACTTGCTGATGCCAGATCTTCATAATATTCCTTTTCTTCCTTAGAGTATTCCATCTCCAGAGTGATGACAAGATCATAAGACGTTGTCATATTGGTTGAACCGATCACGGTCAAATACCAGTCACCGTAACCACTGCTCCAGTTCTCTTCACCCTGTTGGTTATTTTCATCCCCATTGTCACCGGATTCATCCTCTTTATCCACATTTGAATTCACTATAAAGTTAGTGGAATAACTGTTATCTGCCACATAATCAAACAATGTCGGACGTCCGCCCTTCTTCAAATAAATCTTCACATCGGGCACCTCCATGGTTTCCTTGTTCGTAGAGGCAATGACATCAATCTTCAGGCCCACCAGATTCGTCTGCCCAAAGAACGCGTAATTATTCGTTTCGCCGTAATCCAGGAACTGATCCGTATATGCCTGTATCTCCTCATACGTCTCAGGCGTTTCATCCTTCAAAGTTTGTCCTCTGGTGGAAACAACGAACGAACCAGCCGCGACCACATCGGGTTTGCGGCGGCCATTGGAACCTTCCTTTCCGATACCCACATTGCCTCTGGAAGAATAACTGGCCACCTGCTGTTCATCATCAGAAGCCTTGTACAAAGTCGAATTGGTAGAAATGACCAGGTTTGTAAGAACCTCAATGGCACCGGTTTCATCTATATGATTTGTGACAACGACTTCATTCGTATGGACGACCGCCACATGACGAGATGTTTCCAGCGCGCCAACTGTGATGACGTTCTTGCCTGTCGCCGGTGAAAGGATCGAACCCGAATTACCGGTTCCACCTTCTTCATCTCCGTGACCTTCATTACCTGCGCTGAACACAAACAGCATTGATTGTGAACCCGGTACATCTTCCATCGCGTCGCGCACGGCACCGTCAAAGATCGCCGCTGACAGGTCATACTCAGCCGTTTGAGCAAAATTCCAACTGTTATTGGAAATCAAAACATTCGTCCGTTTTTTGGCGATATAATTCGTTTCCGCGGCCCAGTAGATAATCCCGGAATCCAGCAGTGCAGACCGGACACCTTCATAAATCGGCAGATAAAGTGCCGTGGCGTTCGTTGCCGCGCCTTTGAACAGTAGTCCCGATTCCTCCGAAGAACCATCCGCGTTGCCGGCAACAGATGCGGACTCCGCACCATTGCCCAGGATCGTTCCCATCACATGCGTACCGTGAGCCATCTCCTGATCGTCAAACGGAACGATGCGTTCTCCATCTTCGTCCTCGGCAAAAAACACTCTCCCCGTCAAGGCCGGATGTTTATCATCCACCATGCTGTCATTGACATTCACCAGAATATCTTTGCCAGACAATCCCAGATAAGAATCCGTATTCAATTCATTGGTTGCGATGCCAATACGAATCATGGAAAGATCATTTGCCAGTGCTTTCGGATGGCAGACACTCATCAAATGGACATTGGGAGACTGCGCCAAAGCAATGACCTGCTCCTTATCCGGCTGCACCATGACCACCTGTCCAAACTGCGTATTGCCTTTGGAAAGGATCGTCAGACCTTCCTGACGGACTTCTTCCGTGAAAGATTCCTCACGTCCCGGCGTGACAGCCAATTGGACGATCGTTCCCGCGTGGAAGGGCTTCTCATTCTCACCCATCGCCAATGTCAGTAATTCTGAATCCAGCTTATAATAAGGATGATATGGCAGAACGGACGCAAACATCTCCCCGTTCACGTCTGCCTGTTCCGGTGTCATAGATACCAACACCGCATTGTTCGGGATATAAGAAATTACCTGGACACCAGCCTCTTCCAACTGCTGATAAAACTCACGGGTGATGTGTCCCTTCGACTGAACGATATAGCAGCCCGGATCCGCTCCGGCTGTCAGATGAGCGGGGATCATCAGCGGGGCAGAACTCTTGGTATCGATCCGGGCATTCCGCAGCAGAACAGCGCTTTCTGAACGCGCCAGATCATCAATGCTTTGAGTTGTATTGGCCGCTACCCAGCCATTCTCACGGGTCGGCTTCTGGTACAGTGCTTCCTCCGTGGCACCTTCACTTTGAGGCTCCGCGTGAAAAAACACTCCATTGCTCACCAGCAAATTCTCCTGTGTCAGCACGGTTCCACCCGACACAGCAGCCGCTGTGTTCGCGGAAGCTGTCATTCCATATCTGTGCTGCAGTCTTGTGACGGGATCTCCGGCCATATAATGCCAGCCTAAGATGCCCAAGACAGCGAGGAAACCTCCCCACATCCAAATCTTCTTGCGACGCATACTAATAACCTTCCTACTCCATCGGTAATATGTCGAAACTATCAATGACCACCTTCGGGTTCAGCGGAGCATTCTCAACCCTGAATACAGTCTTAGTCGCGTATTCGGCCGTCACAACATAGTTCGTTGCCATTCCTCTGTATTTGCCGGGTGCCAATACGATAGCACCGGGCGCAGGCACTAATGCCTGTCCATAAGCATACACCAAATATGCCGGTTTGTCTTCCCTCAGCAGCGACATAATCTGCATGGGGATCCATTCCATCACCGTATCATTAACATCCGAGGTGACAGTTGAGCCCAAATAAGGAGACTGGGTCGTTAAACTCTTTGCGGACAAAATCTCGCCCTGATACCGGAAAGCGCCTCCCGGCAAAGCGTTGCGGGTCGCATTGATTTCCTGTACCAGCTTGTGGAATTTCTCGCTCTGCGGCTCGATCGTTACCGGGTCATTTGTAGAGGTCAGGGCCTGCACTCCGCACAGCACAGCCGCCCAGGCCGCCATATTTGTCTGATTCACAGAAAGAAGCCCTCTGGCCGCGTTCTTATTGATCGCCGTCGTAAAGGTATCCATCAGCCGCCAGTCATTGGTCGGATGCGATTCGGAACGACCGGACCATTTCCTCCAGGTCTCGTCAGAGACGGTATCCGCTTTCAGATAAACCGTCTGCCACGGTGTACCGCGATGGACCTTGCCCAGCCATCCAATCGTCGGATATGCGTAAGGCCGTCCATAGTAATTTGTTGGGAAATCCCAGTCATCTGAGCAGGTCACATTCGGATCTTTTAATCCCACCTGATTCACAGACTCTCTGTACCCGGTGATATCCTTGTCCGGATTTCCGCCCCAAGGCACATAGAACGTATTGATCAGACCAATATTGCTGGGATCCTCCTGTGTATTTTCCTGATTTGCTCTCAGCGGAGTAAATACATTAGTGAAATTCACCAAATCACCCAAATGATAGTGGACCAAAGGATCATTTGCCTGCAGGGATTCAATGATCAGCTTGTGAACAGTCGGATTATAAGGAGTCTGTCTGTAAGCACCCTGCTGATCCGGCATACCCGACGCTGTCAGGCTGTTGGTCAGACCGCAGAACTGACGGAATCCCTGGATCTGATACGCACGTTCATTCTGGTATCCTCCGCCATACTCGACCCACGTATCCTGATCATCCACATTGCCCAGAGAGATCTCGATCTGTCTCTGGATGCCATAGTTAGGATCCCACAGCATCCTGTTCAGACCGTTGTCGCCGGAATCCGTGCCCGACATGACCGTATTGCCCTGGATCAATCCCGTAATGTTGAAAAGATTCGTCTTTTCGATATTGACATAATCTACCAGCCAGTTGTTCTCCGCGTCGATCGCGATATACGTGATCCGATTCGTCATCGTCATGTAAAGCGGACCTCCGGCCAGGAAGTTCGCCCCCTGATAAAAGGTCGCGGGATTCTTCGGCTCCAGTGTCACGATACCTGAATTGGTGCTGTAGGTAGCGCCGCCGCTCTGGTGCGTCTCAATAATGGATGACGGAACAAAAACCAGATTGCTGGAGGTCATCGTTTTGAAAGTTCCCTCTTCCCATGTTCTCAAATCATTTGCCGTGATATTAGTGGATAATATCCGGGAAACATAATTGCTGTAGCGGGTCGGTACTCCGTAATTATTGGTCGCGGTACTGACTTTTATCACGTTCCCGTTCTTCCACAGGGCTGTCGTCACCTGATTGGTCATGTACAGCTTCAGCGGACGTTTGAACTCATACTGTTGATCCAGGTAGGAGTTCCATCCCTCAAAGGCTAAGCGATTGGAAATACTCAGGATATACTGCACCCACATATCCTGCACATTGAAGATCGCACCCACATTCCGGCGGGTCAGACCGATCTTGCGTGTCAGCTGGATATCTGTCAGCACTTCCTGTTCATTGAAATTAGGATATCCCTTGCGGGCCGCGATGATCCACGGCATTCCGATTAGGTTCATGCGGATCTTACCGTCCGTATCCGTATAACCCTGGAAAGTCGAAACTGTCACATTCGGATGACGAACAGAATCTCCCGCACCGGAAATCGTCGGCACGATCTTTACAAAAGTGTCTTTGTCCAACAGCTCATCCACATTATTGGTCACCATTTCATAGCTGTCCAGATAGACACGACCGCGCTCCACACGATAGATCGGACGGAACACCGAGGGCAGAGCCGGTCCCCTTCCGCTGGAAGGAGCCTGATTCGTCATCGCGTCATAAATATTGGCCGTCAGCTGCAAAAGCTGATGTACGCCCGCCGTGTATTGATTAGTCGGATAGATCTGGACTTCATTCAGATTCTTGCTGAATTGCTGCTGCAGCAGCCGGTTCGCCGTGATCTGGAAGAAATTGGATGCCGTCAAAGCGTTTGCCGTCCAGGGAATGAAGTTCGTATATCCCGGACTGGCCACTGTCGTGTAATTCAACGGGATACGGTCATCTGCCGTATAAACGGAATCCGCGCTCAGCTGTGAAAGCAGTCGATAAAACGCCACATCATTCGTCAGATAATGCTGCTGATCCGTAAAGGCTTTGTTCTTATAAGTCCCCTGCAAACGGGCCACCATATCCTGACTAAACTTGGAATCATCCACCAACTCCTGGATATCAAAAAATTTCCTCGGATTATCGCTCCCGGCCCAGTGATCGTTCAAACGGCTCCGATCCTCATTATCCCAGGCATCCCAGTCCGCGGAACTGCTGCCGGTTCTGTAAGCCGTCAACTGCAGCGGACCATCCGAATAAGTATCGGCCAAATCGTATTTGAAGCGATCCAGCACATTGGCCCGATCAATGTTCAGATCATGGCCTTTAAAAATCAGCTGTCCCATCCGGTCATAAGCCGA
>JAFZAR010000254.1 GCA_017557085.1 Verrucomicrobiota bacterium
AGAAGATCACCTCTGACGCTCCGCAGATCACCTTCACCGTTCATGGGAATATCCTGAAGCTCACCTTCACCGGACTGCTCTATGAAAGTGATGACGCGATTCACTGGAGACGGGTCGAAGGAGCCAAAGACACCTTTGAAGTGGATATGACTCAAAGCAAGAAATTCTATCTCAGCGCGGTCGAAAACTAAAAACAAGCTGAGATAAAAAAAGCAAAATCCCCGGAAGGCATTCCTTTCGGGGATTTTTTTTGGCAGCGCGTGCCAAAGAGAAGTTATCTTTCCTACGACTGGGCTTCGAGGGCGGCGAGGGTTTCGGGGTCGCGGACATCCACCCAGCGGCCTTCGATCTCTTGGCCGGCCAGGCGCAGTCCGTTCTCATAGTGGGCGCTGA
The DNA here is from genome assembly GCA_017557085.1 of Verrucomicrobiota bacterium. Taxonomy (GTDB): domain Bacteria; phylum Verrucomicrobiota; class Verrucomicrobiia; order Limisphaerales; family UBA1412; genus UBA1412. Next base: position 394 of record JAFZAR010000254.1, read on the forward strand.
TGGCATCTGTCAGTTCGTATTCGCCGCGGGGCGATTTTTGCAGTTTGGCGGTGAAGTCGAAGAGGATCGGTTTGAAAATATAGATGCCGGCGTTGTACCAGACGGGCTTGCCTTCCACGATCCAGCCTTCGGAGCGGAGCTGTGCCAGTTGTTCCTGGGAAGGTTTCTCCACCAGACGCTTGAGGCAGAAGTCCTCGTCAAAAAAGAGCAGTCCGCCCTTGGTAACGTCTTCTCCGGCTGTGACGGTGATGGCACCCGCGTAGTTGCCGCTGCGGTAGCGCCGGATCACCTGTGAATAGGTGTCGGGCCTGACCAGAATATCGCCGTAGGAAAGCAGGAAGTCATCCCCTCCTACAAAGTCTTTGGCCAGCTCGGCCGCTTTGCCGGTGCCGTCCTGGCTGACCTGGCGCACGTAGGTGACATGGATGCCCATTCCGGAGCCGTCGCCAAAGTAGTCCTGGATGACTTCGGCGTGCCAGCCGACGATGAAACAAAAATCGGTGATGCCGTTTTCTTTGAGTCCGTCCACGATATGACGGAGGATCGGTTTGCCGTGGACCTTGAGCATCGGTTTGGGGCATTCGGCGGTGAGGTTCTTCATGCGGGTGCCTTTGCCCGCGGCGAGGATGACTGCTTTCATGAGTAAAAAATTCTAAAATAAACGAGCCTCCGAACGGCTCTTTTTTCAAATCAGAGAAAAATAAAAAGGGGATACGATCACGGGAGAACGCATCCCCTCTTTGATGTTCAGATCAAATCCGGCAGATTATGCACCGAACTTGTCGAGCATACCGGCATTGGCCTGCATATAGCGAATGAGGTACTTGGCCGGGAATACACCCAGAGAGCCCAGGTTGGCACCGGTATCGGTGAAACGATCCAGCTTGTCTGATCCGGAGAACTTGGAGTGGATCATGACCGGCTGCGGATGCCAGGAGTGGCCTTTCATCGGGGCCGGAGTGGAGTGGTCACCAGTGATGACCAGTACATCGGGCTTCTTGCTGAGCAGGATAGGCAGAGCGGCATCGAATTCCTCGATGGCTTTGACCTTGGCGGCATAGTTGCCGTCTTCACCGTATTTATCGGTGTATTTGAAGTGGATGAAGAAGAAGTCGTAATCGTTGTACGCCTTCTTATAGGCTTCAAACTGCTCGGCGATGGTCTGGGGACCTTCGATCTTGGTCATACCCACCAGCTGAGCCAGACCTTTGTACATCGGATAAACGGCGATGCAGGCCGGCTTCAGGTTGTAGCGTTCCTGGAAAGCAGGAATGTCGGGCTGATGAGCGATGCCGCGCATAAGGAAACCGTTGGCCGGCTTTTCCTTAGCAATGATGGGCAGAGCCTGTTTGTAGAATTCGGCGATCACCTTGGCCGTCTTTTTGGCTTTGGTGGATTTGGGATTCTTGGGCATAGCCGCCGGGATCTCGAAACCGACTTTCTGAGGATCCGCGTCGGTCAGAGGGCCTTCCATGCCCTTGCCGCGCAGAACGACCACAAAGCGGTGTTCTTTGCCGGGTTTGATAATGACTTCCACGTCACCGATCTTCTTGATCTTCTTGCTCAGCATGGCGCAGAGCTTTTCGCAAGTTTCGGTGGGGATACGACCGGCACGGCGGTCTGTGACGATGCCCTTGGCATCCAGAGTGCAGAAGTTCGCGCGGGCGGCTACGTCGCCGGCCTTGAGTTCTATACCCAGACCGAGAGCTTCGATCACACCACGACCCACTTCGTACTCCAGCGGATCATAACCGAACAAACCGAGGTGACCCGGACCGCTGCCCGGGGTGATGCCCGGAGCCACAGGGATCATACGGCCCTGAGCGGAATCCTTGGCCAGCGCGTCCATGTTCGGAGTTCTGGCGGCTTCCAGCGGGGTCAGATAGCTGTTTTCCCGGATGGCGATATCGCCTACGCCGTCCATGACGACCAGGGCGATCTTGCCTTGAGGTTTGCCGGTGAGTTCTTGATAAACGGAATCAACATTCATATTCAATTTCTAATTCAGGAATTTCTGTTGAGACAGGACGTCTTCAGCTTGGGAGAGAAGATGCCTCCCGCAACATCGCCCGGCATCCTCTCATAAAATCCTTCGTCCGTCAACGGTATTTTACATGAAAATTTTCACTAGAAATTTCTAAACCTAACGGGGTTTTGAGGATAAAACATCTATACGGAGCCGATGCCCGATGCGAGGCCGACGTTCGGCCTTGCGTCTTTGTGTTTTCATGGCTCATCTTCAGCCCGGTGAGCGAGGGCATTTCGTGTAAAAACATGGCGGTGATGATACAGAGAATGGTTTCCGCTCAAAACACTCTATGGCAATTATGGCAATTTTTGTAAAAGAACCACGGATGGACACGGTTATACACAGATATTTTATTAACCC
>JAFZAR010000030.1 GCA_017557085.1 Verrucomicrobiota bacterium
CTGGCCGTGGCCGATGTGAGCGGCGGCACTCCGCATTTCGTGGATCTGCATGAATACGATCCGGAGGGCTACATCGTGACCGGAGCCGGTTTTACGGCGGACAGCCAGCCCTGGTACATCATCCAGGACCGCGCTCAGAAGTGGCTGGATTTCTATGTGGACGGTGTGAAGAAGTTCAGAGATTCCACTCCTGCCTGGATCGAACCGCCGCTGGGCCCCATCTTCCTGAAAAATGGAAACTGGGTAGGAACCAGCACTCGCAATGGTTTTGCGCACATTTACCTTTATGACAGCCAAAAGCTGGGCGGCAACCCGGTGCCTCAGCTGACTCCGCAGACCAAGGAGGGTGTCAAACAGCTGACGAAAGGTCCCTGGGAAGTGAGAAATCTGCTGGCTGTGGACGAGGAAAACGGCTGGGTCTATTTCACGGGAACGCGTGATAACCTGATCGGAGCGAATTTCTATCGTGTGAACCTGAAGAGCGCGAAAGTGGAACGCCTGACCTGGGAACCCGGTTCACATCAGATTTCACTGAGTCCCAATACGAAGCTGTTCGCGGACTCCTGGTCCAGCCGTCAGTCGCCCGGTGCCAGCGCCCTGTGGGCCACAGATGGAGCGGCCAAAGTCAGGACTCTCCATTCCAATCCCGTTTACGCTCTGGAAGAATACAAATGGGGCAAATCGGAACAATTCGCCATCACGCTCAAGGACGGCTATCAGATGGAAGTTGGCTGGATACTGCCGCCTGATTTTGACCCGAACAAGAAATATCCGGTCTGGATGCAGATCTATGGCGGACCCGAAATGCCCAACATCCGCGATGACTGGGCAGGCGGCAGAACGTCGGATCAGTCTCTGGCGGCCGAAGGCGTGATCGCGTTCTATGCCGATCCCCGTATTGCCAGCGGCAAAGGTTCTAAATATGCCTGGCCGTGCTACAAGCACGTCTATGTGCAGGAAGGCGCGGATCTGGCCGAGGCGATCGAATGGCTGGGCAGTCAGCCTTTTGTGGACAAAGACCGCATCGGCCTGAGCGGCTACAGCTACGGCGGCTGTATGACTCTGTGGATGATGACACGGTATCCGCTCTTCTGCGCGGGCATTGCCGGCGGTTCCATCGTCAACGAGCGGGAGTATGATTCCATCTACACGGAACGCTACATGGATACTCCGCAGAACAATCCCGAAGGCTATGCGACCTCCAAGATCCTGGCCAAAGCATCGGATATCCATGGAAAACTGCTGCTGGTTTACGGCCACCTGGATGACAACGTCCATCCGTGCAACAGTCTGAAATTTGCCAAGGCACTGCAGGACGCGCGCATCCAGTTTGACTTGATGCTCTATCCGCGGACGGCGCACGCTTACGGCGGAGCCCATCACTACCAGCTGATGCGTGAATTTATCCGGGAGAATCTGAAGCCGTAAAAAGAACCACGGATGGACACAGATACACACAGATAAATTATTGAATAACAATGTGTTTTGTAGAGACGCGCGACTCGTGCGTCTATAGTTGGAAATCCCGGAGGGATTCTGACTGAAACCCCGTCAGGGGTGATGTGATAATAGCCGGGGGTGAGCGAAGCGTAACCCCCGGTAACGGATCCCCCCATGATTCCCACCCTGAAAGGGTGTCAGGAAAGAATTTGGATTTGCACCTTTATTCAAAAGGTGACATACTTTTTCCAGCAAGTTCTTTTGCTGATAAAGGAGGAAATATTTTACGATGAATACCCCATATAATAAGCTATTTAGCATTTCCAGCGCGGTTGTGGGAGTACTGCTGGCATCTTTGGTCGTTCAGACCGCGGCTCCGGTCAAGAGCACCGAGGGTGAAAACAGGATCATCCCGCTGGCGGATAAGGTGGATCTGGAAATGATCTGGATCAAGCCGGGTACCTTTACGATGGGCAGCCCGGAAGACGAGCTGGGCAGATTTGATGATGAAGTCCAGCATCAGGTGACACTGACGCGGGGATATTGGCTGGGCAAGTATGAAGTGACTCAGGCGCAGTACAAGGCGGTCATGGGAACGAATCCGTCCCATTTTACAGGGGATAACAATCCTGTGGATACGGTCAGCTGGGATGACGCGATGGAATTCTGCAAGAAGCTGACGGAGATCGAGAAGGTGGCAGGCAGATTACCGGAAGGGTATAAATACACTCTGCCGACCGAGGCGCAATGGGAATACGCCTGCCGGGCCGGAACCACGACCGCACTGAACAGCGGAAAGAATTTATCCGATAAGGTCGAATGTCCCGAAATGGATGAAGTGGGCTGGTATGATCACAACTGCGGCCAAAAGACTCATCCGGCAGGGCAGAAACTGCCAAATGCCTGGGGATTGTATGACATGCACGGGAATCTCTGGGAATGGTGTCTGGATTGGGAGGGAGATTATCCGACGGAGGCGGTGAGCGATCCGACAGGTCCCGGTACAGGAAGGTACCGTGTGATACGCGGCGGCAGCTGGTACTCCTGGGCGTGCAGCTGTCAGTCAGCGCTTCGGTTCAGCTATGACTCCGGCAAAGGCGACGATGACAGCGGGTTCCGTGTGGCGCTGGCCCCGGTGAAATAATCGGATCCGTCTGAAAACCCGGAACGGGGCATCAAAAGAACCACAGATGCACACAGATTAACACGGATAAA
>JAFZAR010000255.1 GCA_017557085.1 Verrucomicrobiota bacterium
GATAAAGACTTTCCCACAGGCACTTATACCATTGAACGTACAGCCGACAAACGCACTCAGGTGGCCCTGATGACCGGCTACAAGGCCCCTGTTTCCCAAACCGGAACAACTTACGGCGATGGCAAATGGCAGCTTATCACTCTCGACGGCAAAGTCCGCAGCACTCAGCTTCCCGCAGGCAGTTACGTCCTCAGCGAGTTTGCCTTGCGTTCCAAAGACGCGGACAACCTGATTGCTCACTTTCCGCTGGACAGCTTTGCGCCGCGTGTTTCTACCTCTTTCCAAATCGAAGCCGGCAAAGAATTTACCGCACCCTGGGGGGAACCGCTCAAGCTGACACTGGATGCTTATCATCCTAACGACACCACTCAGGGCGACACCCTGCAGATCTATATCAATCTGGTTGGCAAAAACGGTGAAACCTACTCCGATTTCTCCATTTTTAATCCCAAGACCCGCATGATCGCTCCTCTCAACGGTCCCCGTGTGGAAATATTTTGCGATGATAAACCGATAGGTTCCCACCAGTTTACTCATGATTTTCTGGCCTGGTGGTGGAAGATCCCCGCTGAACTCAAAGGCAAAAAAGTTTTGTTAGTACCCACTTATGATGAATGTCCTGTCCATCCCGTTTCACTGGAAGTCCAGCTCTAAACGTCTGATCTCGTCCAATATCCGGCTGCTGACCGCGGTCTGCGGTCTGGCGATGGTTTGTTCCCCGGTACTCGCGGACGACACGGCGGAGAATGAATCCTTCCCGCTGGAAGTCGTCGGCATCACCGTCACACCGCATCAGAAACTGGAAGGCATCGAATTTGACTACGAGGATGAACCTCAGGTAGGCGGACGCGTCCAGCTTTTCATACGCAACACCGCTCCCGCCGATTCCAAAAAAGCGGAAGATACCGTCAATGTCCATGTTCTGCGTTTTGATAATAACGAGCCTAAACGCAACGTCTTCAACAAAGCATGGTCCTGGGAGGATACCCCCGCGGAATGGCCGGAAAATGACACCTCCATTCCTCCGGGCGCGTTGACTGTTTTTTCATTCAATTCCATGTACCCCAAATGGATAGAGCCGGACAACACCTTTCAGCTGGAATTTACAGACTGGATCAACTCACGCAAAAACTCCCTCACCGTGACCATTCCCCAACAGCAGGTACGACTTTCCTCCATCTGCTTTCTCTCCACCGGAGTGGATCCTCTCCGACCGGATTCCCTCGTTTTCTATCTGGAAAACCTTTCTCAAAAAAACTGGAAGATCTCCTCTGTCCGCATCTATCAGCCTTATCTGTCCAGCTCTTTCCGAATGCTGAAGGAGATCGCTTCCCTGAGCGCCAGCGGTGACAAAGAGACTCGCCAGGTCTCCACTTTCCCTTTCAACGGCATCCTTCAGCCCGGCCAGAAAATCGCGGCCATTGCCAAGACTCCAAACCATCTCAAGCTGACGACTGCCGTTGTGGAGATCGCTCTGGTCAACCCGGAACGCGTTTATGAAACGACCTCTGTCTGGGAACAGCTGCGTGTCCGCCGGGAATCCTTTGACATCGGCGGCGGCTGGATCGCCGCTGACGCTCACGGAACCAACGTCATGACCAAAGAACCGTGGCTCAAGACCTTAAAATCTCTCCATATCAATACCGCCAACATTCAGGAGATCCCCGGCTATACGGATCAGACCGGTAAAGGCGGTCTCTATCAACGCTATCCCATCAAATGGATGGGAACCATGCAGCCGCTGCCCCAGTACGACAATGATGCCAATCTGAATAACATCCACGCGGCGGAATCTCTTGGAAACGTGCAGGATGAGATCAACACCTGCTCCCCGCAGGATGCCATGGAACTGCTGCGTGTTTACGGCGGCTTCCGTATTCC
>JAFZAR010000256.1 GCA_017557085.1 Verrucomicrobiota bacterium
AGCGATGCTATGGGTGTTGACTTCAAGGGTGGTGATTCCCTGATGCTGGCTTTTGAGCAAAAGGTACCTCTGGAGAAACTGCGTGCGACTGTAGAGCCTCTGCCGGGTGAAAACCGCGTAGGTTATCAGATGCCGCTTTCCGGTGGTAAAGAGACCTTGAGCGTGGTCGTTCCCGAAGGTCAGGGCGAAGATGTGGAAAAACTGCTGACGGAAAACTATCCGGAAGCCAAGTTTACCCGTCTGTCTCTGGACCGCATCGGTGCTTCTGTGGGCTCCGAGATCACGGTAGGCGCTATCAAGTCGCTCTTGCTGGCGATGCTGGTTATTTTGTTCTATGTGGCTCTGCGCTATGAATTCTCCTTCGCTGTGGGTTCAGTGGTCGCGCTGCTGCACGATATTCTGATGGCGATCGCCGTCTTTGTGATGACGGGCCGTCAGTTCAACGCTCCGATCATCGCGGCGTTGTTGACGATCATCGGTTTCTCTATCAACGATACGATCGTTATCTTTGACCGTGTCCGTGAAGACATCCGCATGGGTGCCACCGGTACCTTCCGCGAGATCTTCAACCGCGCCATCAATCAGACGCTGGCTCGTACCATCATCACATCTGTGACGGTGTTGCTCGCGGTCGCGGCTCTGTACATCTTCGGCGGTTCAGTCATCAATGACTTCGCCTTTGTGTTTGCGGTGGGCGTGATCGTAGGTACATGGTCATCCCTGTTCATCTCCAGTTCCGTGGTGCTGTGGATCACCAAAGGCCGCAAGCCGAAACTGGGAAGCTCTGATGTGGCGGTCGCAGTCGATCCCACTATTTATCAGGAACCCAAGACAGAGAAGTAATTCTCTTATTTGAGTCAAGTATGGTAACCGGCTCAATGTTAGCCTTTGTGGATATCCAATGGCAGCATTGGGCCGGTTTCATTATTTGTATCCTGTTCTTTCTGGCTTTGGATCTGGGTCTGTTCCACAAGCATGCCCGTGTGGTCAGCCTGAAGGAAGCCGCGGCGTGGACCGGCCTTTGGGTCACGCTTTCGCTCCTGTTTGCGGCAGGGGTATGGCACTGGCGCGGCGCGGAGGAAGGTCAGGAATTTCTGGCCGGGTATATTATCGAGCTTTCTCTCTCGATGGATAATGTTTTCGTGATCGCGCTGATCTTCAGTTATTTTCATATTCCGCGAATGTACCAGCACGGGGTGCTGTTCTGGGGGATCCTGGGTGCGCTGGTGTTGCGCGGCACGCTGATTTTCGCGGGAGCGTCTTTGGTGGAGCGTTTCCACTGGGTGCTGATGATTTTCGGTGTGTTTCTGGTTTACAGCGGTCTCAAGATCGTTTTCACCAAGGACGATGACAATGTTGACCCGGAAAAGAATGTGGTTCTGCGGCTGGTGCGCAAGGTCTATCCCGTGACTTCGCAGCTGCATGGCGAGAAATTCATGATCGTTGAGGCAGGGAAGCGGATCCTGACTCCTTTGGCGATGGTGCTGGTGGTAGTAGAGACTACCGATCTGATCTTTGCTCTGGACAGTATTCCCGCCGTATTCGGCATCACTCAAAAAAAGTTTATCATTTTCACCTCAAATGTTTTCGCAATATTGGGCTTACGCTCCATGTACTTTGCGCTGGCCGGAGCGGTGGATTACTTCCGCTATTTGAAGATCGGTCTTTCCGTGGTGCTGGTCTTTATCGGTGTCAAGATGCTGATTGCCGAATGGTTCCCGATCGGTACGGGTCTTTCTTTGGGGATCGTGGCCGGTATTTTGGCGGTTTCTATGATCGCTTCACTATGGGGACGTTTTCCCCGGAATAAAAAAGCTTCATGAACCCGGCGCGGAACAAGGAGAAAAAAAGCCATCCGCAGCCGCCTCCCAAACTTTCTGAAACCCTGCGGGGACTTTTGCGTACAGAAGGTGAGGATCATCCGCTGACCGTCAATTACTTACTAAACAACACGGCTGGACAGGGAATCTTTCTGACCGTGATCCTTCTGGCTCTGCCCTTTATGGTGCCGCTGCTGCCGGGTATGAGCACTCCTTTTGGTGCCGCGATCATCTATCTGGCCTGGACACAGATGGGAGGAAAAAGGAAAGGACTTCCGGCATGGATGGGGGATCGTCCTATCCCGAAGGAGAAGTTTTTCAAGATCATCGAAGGCACCTCTCGAATACTTCGCTTCATCGAAGGCGGATTCAAGCCCCGTTTTTCCTGGTGGCTGCTCCTGCCGGGGATCCAGACTTTCCACTGGGGACTGATAGCGTTTCTTGCTTTTTTGCTGGCACTGCCGATACCGCTTCCGGCATCCAATACTTTCCCTGCTTTCGCGCTAGTCTTTACCACTGCCGCCCTGATGGAGCGGGACGGCATCATGGTTTGGTTGGGATATTTCTTTTCTCTTCTTTCAGTAGCCTGGATCGGAGCGTTTATCTTTTTGGGAGATAAGCTGTTGAATTATTTGTCCAGCTGGTTTTAGTTTTTTATAGAACCACGGATGACACGGAGGTTCAGAGAAAAAAGAGCCGTTCACGCAAAGCATGAACGGCCTTCTCGAACTGATATAACTAATTATGATGACTCGTAATAACTATGCAAAAACAACTACAGCGGACAACCAAAGGGGCTATTTTTCGTCTTTCTTTTTGCCAAGCTCTTCTAAGTACTTGGCTAATTCTTTCATATCTTCCTCTTCCAGTTTATCTTTCAAAGGTTTCATGATGACCTTTTTATCTTTGATAAGACCTTCAGAGATCAATTTGACGATTTCTTCTTGTTTGTCTTTGTACTTTTTCTGGATCTTTTCAGAAGTCAGATCCGCCGCTTTCATTTTACGGCCTATCGTGGTGGTGCCTTTTCCGTTTTTGCCATGGCAGGGCGCGCAATTCTTCTCCCAGGCAGCAAGGACTTTTTTGTCCGTGTCTGTGTCCTGTTCGGCGGCATAAGTTTCTCCTAAACAGAGAGCTAATGCACAAATAATAATCGGCAGATACTTCATATTCTTCCAATCCAACAAGTGAAGATGTTGAGAACTTCAAATGTTAAAGTTGTCCGCGAGCGTTTTATCTCGAGCCGGTGTTGAGTACACTCGTACCTACACCATCATGTTAGACGATGTTTTTTTAAATTTATTCAATAGTATCTGAATTTTTTTCAGATCCTTCATTATCTTCTTCCGCGGCAGGTTCTTCAACGATGATTTTATCGGTTTGCTGGGCAATTTCTTTTAAAATATCGAAATCTTTCCGGTTGTTTGCCGGGTCAAATTTATAGAAATTTTCCAGATTGATCAGGAACTGACGACGGTTTTCGAGTTCTTTTCTGAGTTTTTTATCGCGTGTGGCTATGTAAACAGCAGCCAGTGATTGTTTGTCGGTGATCTCGACACTGTTCTTAGTCACTTGATAGGAAACATCATAAATGCCGTCAGCGTCTATGCGGAAGACATCATAAGGCGGCGAGAGGAAGTTGGGCAGATTGAATTTGAATACCGTTTCGCGCGGATGTCTGAATTTGAAGGTCTTGTTTATGCTGCTGATCTCGTAATCCAGATCCAGCGCGCAGAGCAGTGCGCCGCGGGGACATATAATAGAGGAAAGACTCCAGTCCAGTTTGCTGTTTTTGTCGTCCAGGGTCTGAGTGGTGACTTGCTTCCAGGAATCTCCATAGAGGAAAAAGACTTCCAGCAGACGGGCTTCGCGGTTGATCTTCTGGATGGGAGTGATCAGATCACGGTATTTGACTAAGGAGCTGATGTTGAGGTTGAACCAGTGAAGGGAAGTGATCCTGGCGCTGAGCGCCTGCCAGGCCA
>JAFZAR010000031.1 GCA_017557085.1 Verrucomicrobiota bacterium
ATCTATAGCACAATGGGGTGATTGATCTTTAAAATATAAGCTGTCATTATCCGTATCGATAGCGATGGGAGAATCATATCTGGTAAAAACTACGGAAAAATCGGCTTCGCTCAAAATAATGAGAGCACACTCAGAACTGATCTCAAAACCATGAGAATTGAAAACTCCTACCGTATAGACTGCTTCATCGGATGCTTGTGCTGATGGAATAACATAAGTGGATTGGGAAGCGTTAGGGATTTCCAGACCATCTTTATACCATTGAAAGGTAAGTGGAGCCGTGCCGGTTGCTGTCACAGATAAAATGATTTGATTATTTTTCAGCACAGTTTTTTGCTGAGGCAACTGTAAGATGATATGCGGTTTTTCAGGAACGGTGACTATCAGATCTGCGGGCTGACTCCAGACTAATCCAGCATCATTCATCACACAAACAGAATACTGTCCAGCGTCACTGAAGCTGATATTTGTCAACAGATATGAAGATTCATTCCCACCAGGGATTTCAACAGAATTTTTATACCACTGATATTGAACATCGTTAGAATCAGAAAGAATGACTTCAAAACTTGCATTTTCACCCATAGTGACCTCACGGGAGCAAGGTTGAAACATAATGTGTGGAAGAAGCCCCACAGTACTATCATTGATACCGGGCGTACCCCATGCAACCTTGCACGGTTGCCAATTTTCTTTTTCAGTCCATGAGTTTTGTTTGGATGCGGGATCAATAATTTCCAATGGGTATTCAGAACGATAGGTTTCAGGATACCATTGATAAGAAAAGGTATAAGTGCCTATGTCACCTGTAGGTGACTCCAGGGTGAAAGTCTCACCCTTATGTGCGAAATTACCCGAATAGCCGGAAAGAATATACAGACCATTCGTTTCATATAAGGAAGAAAAGACATCCAAGTTTTTTACTAAAACAACTTTTCTGCCGGAAGGAAGGGGAAGATCGGGGAACGTGTAATCGATCCCATGAGTGAAACGGTATCCGGATAAATTGATTTGACTTTCACTTGTGTTTTGAAGTTCGATCCACGAAAGATCATCACGACTTGTGTCAGTCATCGTATCAGGAATCATTGAGGCATACATTAGCTTAGTGACTCTCAGTCCACTTTGCACACCTTTTGTTTTTATTTCAGCAATGGCACTCCATTCAGAACCGTTCCAGCAACGTGCTTTCACTGTCGTATTTGCTGGCAAATTCACAAGTTGATCTGATATATAGATTTTATACGCGGATGGATTGATTGCATTATTGTTCAAGCGTGGGTCCGTTCCATTGATTGTGTAATAAATGAAAGAATCACCTCTGATTTCCACATTTGAGGTGTGATTATCATTTTCGGAAACAACGTGAAGAGAAGGCGCATCAATCCATGGAAACCAACCACGGTTTCTAAAAAACTGGATCAAAAACGCGGGTCTGCGTATAAGAAAATCTGTTTTGATTTTTTCGCATTCTTCCAGCCAGCGTTCAGGTGTATAACCCTCGTATCTCCATCGTAGCATATCTAGGTACACAGCCTGTTCAATCTCAGATTGACGTTTATTCCATCTGGCAAGATTTGAGTTCAGTCCCAGTATTCCATCAGGGTTCAGGATTTCTTTTTGGACAGCATCAATCCATTTCATTCGATATTCCGGCACTTTCATCAAGCGCTGATGAAGGAGCATAGGGTTGAAATGGGGCAAGGTATCCATATTCTCACCCCAGTGGGTCATATCAATGGCCGCACCTTCCATGGAAACTTCTGAATCGTGTTTCAGCCATTTGAATCCGTCCGGATTTTCACGGTTATACAGTGCGATCAAATTATTCACACGAGAATTATCTAAGATAGGAGTATCTTGGTCATTCACTAAATATGTGATAAGTGAGTATGCGATGACGTTATCAACATCTAAATAGATAGGAATATCCGGCTGACGGTTCCCATTTTCATCCAAACCTCTGAGTTTATTATAATTATTTTTGTATATGCCTGTGAATCCTTGAACGATCGCTTTGTGGTGAAAATCTTGGATCGCATTCTGATTGCCATCGACCACTGACAGGAAACCGAGATATTTGAAGCAGTCCCAGTCACTCACATTACCGCCTAAGTAATCAGCTGCAAACTCAGCGTTGGCTCTTTCTTGTGATTGATAAAGCCCCCAGTATTGTCCGTTGATATAAAGATTGTAATATTTGCCACGTGTATAGGGGAGGCCGAAATCTTTTTGGGCATATCGTGTGAACGGTTCTCTTACATAGGCCAAATGAAGATCTGTGCGGAAAGTGGCTGTGCGCAAATCTAGTTTTTTATAAGAAGAGACTCCTTCATTCCCAAAGAGTGGAAATTTTAATTTTCCACCGTATTTATCACGGAAGAAAAGACGAAATGCGTGTTTAGGAGTTGTTTCACTTCGGCTGGAGGATCCGCGCATACGCAGGCCAGCATCGATTTGGAATTCTCCATTTCCGTTGGGATCGATGAGTTCTATGGAAATGGGTCTTTCCCAATCATCATCCCTATTCCGTGCGTTCACATAGATTCCCGTTTGTGGGTCGAAAAGGTTTTTTAGGTCGGTGACAATGGAAAGGCTGGGGATATTTGTCATGCCCTGGCGTGCCTTTTCAATATAAAGTGGATTTTTTATATTTTCGGAGTCCATTCCGTAAAGCATTATTTGCCCGTTGACTTCTTCTGATACGGGCCATCCTTCAGGTGTGGATTCAGATTGATATAATATTTCATTTGGAAATATCCAGGTGCGTGTATAAACACCTGAGGGCAGGTGTCCATCTTTCAAGGCGATGGCACGGATATAGGTGGTTTTTTCGATCCTCAAAGGTGCCTTGTAGAGAAACGAGGATTCATCTGGGATTGTGCCATCCAATGTGTAATAAATATTGGCACCTTCTGTTTCTGTTTTCAGAGTTAGATCAAAACTTTCTGTTTTGTATCCACGTGGTTCATTGAATTCAACTTCTGCCACAGGTGAAAAATATCCAGTTCCGTTGGGGGCCTCGGGAGTGGGGTCGATATAATATAGTCCATCAGGACTGTAAGATATATCCGTCATCTGTGGAGGATATGACGGATCGCATTCAAAAACAATAGTGGTTCCATCTGCCCCAATTAATCCTAGGTATTCTCCTTCTTTGCTGAGGCTGATATTCGCAAAATATTTTCCGCCAATTCTTGGATAAGTATAGCTGGAATCGCAGAAAACAATGAGATACCCATGTGCAGGAATAGTGGTTCCCGCCGGAAATTTCGATTTTGTTAGATTTGATTTCGTGTCCGTCAGATACCAGTTACTGATATTTACCGGTTTTTCACTGGTATTGTACAATTCAATCCAGTCAGAGTAATCCCCGATAGGATTTCTTGTAACAGTATTGTTAGAAGCTAGAATTTCATTGATGATCACATCCGCATAAGTTAGATGTGAAAACATAAAAATGGCACAATATATGAAAAATTTAATTCTATTTATATCCATTTTAAAAATTATAATAATTGATTTATTCTTCATCAACGCGGACTCGATAAAAGGCATTCTTTCCTTCGCAATCCAAGGTGATGACATAATGATCATATTCGCCTTGGACGGGTTCCCATGTTTGCATATCTTCGGATTTTTCGATCACAAAATGACTCCCGGCAATAATACGGAAACTGATTTTCTCCGCGTCAACAGTAAGTGTTTCAGCAATGATTTTTGGCTGTGAATAGGCCGGATAAAAGGATGGTGTCCCATCCAAGAAAGAGGGTGACCAATTCTCTGGCAGACTCATTGTTTCCGTGTCCGCAAAAGGCTCATTCAATTCGATACTGTATCCGCCGCGGTCTGTTTCCGGATACCATTTATTGGAATATGTGATTTCTTGGATCAGTGCGCCTTCCGGTGTCAGCAGACGGATCGTTTCTCCCTTGCGTGCGAGATTGCCGGAGTAGTTTCCCAGAGTGACGATATCGGTGTCTTTGTACCGCGTTTCAAAAACAGATTTATTTTTAGTTACCACAAGGCTCTTTTTGGGAAGCAGAACATGATCGGGAAAAGTAAAGGTGATGCCATCAGCGATCTGTATATTTTCCAGTTGGATGGTATTGGTTCCACAGTTGGTCAATTCCAGCCAGGCATAATTGTCCAGATCATCACTGATGTCATTTTCATGGGCTTGCGGGGCAAACATGATCTCCGTAATTCGCAGTGATGCATAATCACC
>JAFZAR010000257.1 GCA_017557085.1 Verrucomicrobiota bacterium
GGCGCAGACGGCATCACGGCTCATTTGCGAGAGGATCGCCGTCACATTCAGGACCGGGATATTTTCGCATTGCGCCAACAGATCAAGACGCGGCTCAACATGGAAATGGCCAACAATCCAGAAATCGTTGAGATCGCTCTCCGGCTGAAACCGGACATCGTCTGCATCGTTCCGGAACGCCGTCAGGAAGTCACAACCGAAGGCGGTCTGGACGCACTGGGTCAGGAGTCATCCCTTACGGAAACGGTACGCCGTTTGAAAGACAGTGGGATCGAAGTCAGTCTTTTCCTTTCCCCGGACGCGGCGCAGATCGAAGCCGCACGGCGCATCGGCAGCCAGTTCATAGAACTGCACACGGGTGCTTTCGCGGAAGCCTGCTATGTCGGGCCGGATGCAGAAGAAGCCGAAGTTCAACGTCTGATCACGGCCGCGAATCAGGCCCATCAGCTGGGTCTGAAAGTCAACGCGGGTCACGGCATCAATTACACGAACATCCGGCAGATATACCGTGTTCCCCATCTGGTGGAGCTGAACATCGGTCATTCCATCATTAGCCGTTCCGTGACGGTCGGCATCGTCCAGGCCGTGCAGGAGATGCTTGGACTGATGAAAGAATATAAACAATAGAAAAACTCCCATTTCCCAGCTATGAAAGAACTCACACTTTTGGGCAACTCAAAACAATCCTTTCCGGAGAAGCCTTCCTACGAAACACTGGAAACTTTTCCCAACCGCAATCCGGATCGGGATTACTGGGTCAAATTCGACTGCACGGATTTCACGTCGCTCTGTCCTGTGACCGGTCAGCCGGATTTCGCCAAGATCCATATCGAATATATGCCCGGCGAACGCTGTGTGGAAACCAAGTCACTCAAATTCTATCTGGCCTCTTTCCGCAGTCAGCGCGATTTCAATGAGAACATCACCAACCGCATCTTTGATGATTTCAAGAAAGCCTGCGAGCCGAAACGCCTCATCGTGGAAGGTCAGTTCCACGCGCGCGGCGGTATCAGTCTGACCACTCGCGTGGACAGCGCGGAGTAAGCACTTTCGCCTATGGACTGCGTTGTTCTCCTCAGCGGCGGTATTGATTCCACGACGGCTTTTTACCTGATACAAAAAGAACACCGGGTCTTTCTGGCTTTGAGCTTTGACTACGGCTCCAAACACAACGCTCAGGAACTGCGGTTCGCCCGGTATCACGCGGAAAAGTGCGGAGTCCGTCATGAGATCATTGATCTGGATTTCATCAGAAGATCCTTCAAATCCGATCTGCTCCAATCCGGCGGTGCTATCCCACAGGGAAGCTATGATGATGATAATATGAAAAGCACTGTCGTCCCGTTCCGCAACGGTATCATGCTGGCCATTGCTGCGGGCTACGCAGAAAGCATCGGAGCCAAAAGAATCGTCATCGCGGCGCATTCCGGCGATCACGCCATTTATCCCGACTGCCGGCCGGGCTTTATTCGTTCTATGGGAGAAGCCATCTCGGCCGGAACTTATGAAGATATACAGATCCTCTGCCCTTTCCTAAACCAAAACAAAGGTGATATTGTGCGCATCGGCGCGGAACTGGGTGTGGACTACAGCCAAACTTGGTCCTGCTATTGCGGCGGAGATCTGCATTGCGGCAAATGCGGAACGTGTGTAGAACGCCGTGAAGCTTTCGCTCAGGCCGGCATCCCCGACCCGACCCGGTATCAAAACTGATCCCTCTTACTGCCCGTCGATGCGGAGCAGGTAATCATTCACTTTTTTGGAAAACTTCTGCGCACCGATATCCCGCAGATGATTGACATCGTAATAATCGTCTTTAACAAAATCCGGGTCATCCAGCAGATCCAGGAAATAAATGTCCTTATTTTCCGCGGCCAGAGAACGGCATAATGTTCTGAGATGTTCTGTCTGCTCTTCATTTTGATGGGCGCGGTAACAATCCATACACGGACAATGAAGCAGAACCAGTTTTACATCCATTTCCCGGCAGATCTGAATGATCTCCTCCAGATAACGTGTATTGGCCGCCCAGCCTTCTTCCGGCTTAGTCGGCAAATGTGTTCTGACTCTCCGCAGTCCGGGGCAGTTGCAATCCGGCTTGCCGGTGCAAACATATTCTTTCGTAATGGATTTGTCCTGGGTTAAATGCGGTACATAACCCAACAGTGACGGTTCATATTCCTCCCGCATTTTTTTAGCGCCAAACAGTCTTTTTTCGATCCCGCGGATATGAAAAATCTCCAAGTGATTCTCGATATTCCAAGGCACATGATCTATCCCGTAATAGATCGTGTATTCATAAGCCTGCTTCATATCCGGCGTATCATCTATCTGGCAGAAAAAAGCCCGTGTCCCTACACGCAGAACGAGGTACTTCAAGTCAGGCATTTGGTTCCTGTACTTTTTCAGAAGTCCCAAATCATACTCTAAAAACTGACCATCTTCGGCCATATTAAAGGCATTCATGGAAAACTCCCGCGGATCCAGACCATGCAAAACATGTGAATCGCCCAGGATCAAAACCTCAAGTTTATTTTTGTCAAGGTAATCCTCGAAACATTCCTTTTTCAGGATGTAACTGTTGGGAAGATGCCGGGCTGTGTATTCTATTCCTGCCGCCAGGATCACCAGCGGAAGCAGATATAAGCACACCTTCAATACGAGTTGATTCAGATCTTTCATCACTAAAATTGCATATAGATAAATGCCTCCTGAGTTCCTCCAAACCAAAATATGCACAGGGTGAGCGCATAATACAGAGCATACCGCAGGAACTTGCTTTTAATCTTCAATTCGGACAGACCATGCTCTTGGGTCCTCTGGAGCCATTCAATGACAAGCATGATCAGGATGAACACGATGATATTTCCTTTGAGTCCGCCCGGTGATGTGAAGAAAGAGGGATCGAACAGGGAACAAAAGTATTGGAACGCGTAACCAACCGTCTGAGACCGGACAGGTATCAGTCCAAAGCAAAACACAACAAAAGTGGTCAGTATGCTGAAAGCCTCTTTTCCGCTCGGCAGCAGCCGTCCTTCCGCCGCCACAGTATTTTTATACTGCTTGGAGGTTCCTAATAAAACCAGCGGCAGAATGAATACAGCTTGAAGACCACCCCAGAGAATAAAGGTCCAGTCCGCTCCATGCCACAATCCACTGACAAGAAAAACGATGAAAATATTCCGTATGGTTTTCCATCTACCCCCGCGGCTTCCGCCCAACGGAATATACAGATAATCCTTGAACCAGCTCATCAAAGAAATATGCCAGCGCCGCCAAAACTCCGACATATTCCGGGAAAAATACGGATAGTTGAAATTCCTCTTCAGTCTAAAGCCAAATAATTTGGAAACACCGATCGCTATATCCGAGCAGCCGCTGAAATCCGCGTATAGCTGAAAAGCGTAAAGAACGATGGCTGTCCATAGGACACTGGCATCCAAACCGCCCGGATTTGCCTTGAAGCATTTGTCCACAAACAGATCGCAGTTGCCCGCAATGACCACCTTTTTAAAAAGTCCCCATAATATCTGCCGGAGTCCATCCACTGCCAGAGCTCTGTCAAAAACGCGCTTTCTCAAAAAATCTCCCAGCATCGTCCGGGCACGCTCAATGGGCCCCGCCAACAACAACGGAAAGAAAATAATAAACGCGAAGAAGGATAGAAAATCACGAGTAGGCTCCATCTGTCCCCGGTAAACATCTATCGAATAACTGATGGCACGGAAGGTATAATAGCTGATGCCCAGCGGCAGGATCAGATGCAGTGTGGTATGTCCCAAGTGGATTCCGAAAAGCTGAAAAGCATCCGCGAAGCTCTGCGCGAAAAAGTTATAGTATTTGAATACACAAAGGATCCCCAGATTCAAGACTATATTCCCCGCACTGATCAGGCCGGCTTTGCTTTGATACCAATGAGATCCCTTTGGAGTCTGATTCTGTCTGGCTTTGTGTATTTCCAGTCCGCACAGCCAGGTCGAAAAAGTCGTAATGATGATCAGCGGCAGAGTACGCCAATCCCAGAAAACATAAAAAACCCCGCTGGCCAGAATGAGAAATATGTTTTGCCAACGGTAATTTTTGCTGAAGATATACCAATACAATAAGAATACGATCGGCAAAAAAATCGCGAATTCTAAAGAATTAAAAAGCATATACCGGTATAACTTTTACTTAAAAAACCGTCACCAAAAGGAAAATCTGATGACGGTTTTGAACCTAAATTTCTAAATCATTTCCTTGACCTTGGCAAGGGCCTCGCCGATCTTGCCGGCATCCTTGCCTCCGCCGCGCGCAAAATCGGGTTTGCCTCCGCCGCGGCCACCCAGGATCGGTGCAATGGTTTGGATGATCTTGCCGGCCTGGATCCGGGAGGTGAAATCTTTGGAAACAGCCGCGGTCATCACCACATTGCCGTTTTGCACACACATCAGCGTGATCACACCCGCAAACCGTGAGCGCAGGTTCTCCACCACAGCCAGCAGATGATCGGTCTCGCATTCGCCCAGGCTGCCCAGAATCATCGGCACATCCTTGACGGTCTCCGCCTTGGCGATCCACTCATTGGCGACAGACACCGCCTGTTTTTGCAAAAGCGTCTTGACCTGATGTTCCAGCGCCTTTTGCCTCTCGACCAGCGATTCCAGTTTGTGTTCTACTTCGCCGACCGGTGAATTGACCTTGCCGGCCAGCGTGCGGATCAGATTGGTTTCGTTCACTCCTTTCTGATAGGCCGCCATGCCGGTGACCGCTTCGATACGGCGTACACCGGCCGCGACCGCGGATTCCGCGACGATGCGGAACTGGCCGATTTGACCTGTCGCGCGGACGTGAGTCCCACCGCAAAGCTCCATGCTGTAGCCGTCCATTTCTCCAGGAGTGCCGCCAACCTGAATGACACGCACCGTGCTGCCGTATTTCTCACCAAAGAGCTGCATGATATGCTCGTTTTTCTCGATCTGAGTGTAGGGCACCTCCTGCCAGCAGACGGGTGAGTTCTCGATGATCTTTTCATTCACCAGTGTTTCCACCTGACTCAGCTGTTCTGCTGTCAGAGGCTGGCTGTTGAAGTCGAAAGTAAATTTATCCGGTGTGACC
>JAFZAR010000258.1 GCA_017557085.1 Verrucomicrobiota bacterium
AAGCTGGATGCTACCATGCTCAAAGGACAATGTGTTTTCTCTGAGGGAAATATCACAGAAGCACGCAAATACTTTAAGGAAGTGTATCAAAAGCAGAAATCCAATATCCCTCTGCTCCTTTCCTGCTTGGAATTGGCTTATACAGATGGTGATAAGGAAGATATTGAACACCTGAAAGGTCATCTGAATGTATCTTCCAAGACGGGTCTGGCGCTGGACTATTACATTCGTGCGCTGCTTGCCAGTTTGGATGATGATGATAAAGAAGCTTTAAAATACATCAAGTTGTCCGGCGCGTTCCAAGATCGCGTAGTTGCCCGTATTTTGGAATTCAAACTGGCCTGTAATGAAAACGATATCGAAAGCGTAGCTGAGTCAGCAAAAAGCCTTTCCGAGAGAAGTCTGCCGCCTAGACTGAAAGAAGCGCTGATACAACACTTGGAGATAATGATCAAAAATGCTGAAGAGGCTAAAGATCATGAACACGCCGTTTCTCTGGCTCAATCCCTTTACCGGATGGATTCTAATCAGCCGGTCGGCATAGGATATGAAATGGTCAACGCGGCTACTTCCGGTGATTATACCGGGGCTCTGGTCTGTGCTGACAAACTTCTGGGAATTGATCCGGGCAATATGCCTGCTTTTGAGACAAAAGCTGTTTCGTTGTTAGGATTGAAGAGATATAAAGATGGCGCGGCATTCGTTCGTAATTTCATTGAAAAGCATCCGACTAATAATCTGGTGTTACCCATGATCTTCCTGGCTCGCTTCGATGCCGGACAAGGTGACATTCAAGCCGCTGCCAAGGAATATGAATCCGTAGCGGCAATGGTCCCTCTGAATATCGCGGAAGAGGCGGGTGTATTCCTTATTAATAATGGTCAGGACTGTGAGAATTTCTTCAAGATTTTGGAAGAAACCAATGATCCCGACAAAAAGATGCTGGCCATGGGACTGCGTGCCCGTCTGGCAGTGAAGAAAAATAATGCGGAAGAAGCTGAGGCTTATTTGAAAAAAGCCATAGAATCTCATCCCGAAAACATAGGGCTGTATGCCGCGTTGGCTTCTCTTTATTATTCCATTGATAAAAAAGACATGACCCGCAAAATGCTGGAAGACGGTATCAAAGCGGTTCCAGATTCGACAGATCTGAAGATCAGACTGGCCGCGTTGCTGTTGGAAAGCGATAACAAGGATGATTTCAAGCAAGTTGTTGCTACTATGGAACCTGTTTGCACTCAGGATCAAAAAAACGGTCTTTACTTTGCGATCCTTTCCTCCGCTCAAGCCAAACTGGGGCTCGTAGATGAAGCCATGAAAAGCGCCATCAAAGGCGATGAGCTGGGAAGTCCCGGCGGCAGTGTTGAACCTACATATCAGCTGGGTTTGCGCCACATGGAGAGAAGACGTTTTGATGAGGCGATCAAGGTGTTGACCCGTGCGTTCCAAACGGCACCGCAGGATGAGCGTGTGGTTGAAGCTCTGTCACAGTCTTTTGCGGAATCTATCAAAGGAACGTCATCACCTGTACTCAAAAAAGCGCTTGCCGAAGAAGCTCTGCGTCTTTTGCCGGACGATGAAGTGGCCAAGACTGCGCTGAAAGAGGCAGAAGAAGCTTTGGATGCCGCTGCCAAGGCCAAGGAATAGTGAGCAAGATGGACAAGCTCAAGAGTTATTTAAAAAATGTAAAATACACACCGTTTATCCCCGGTCTGATCGTGGTGCTTTCTGCGATCGTTGGGATACGGATGAGCTGGATCGCCGCCAACCTGGAATCGGCGGTAGCCTTGTGGATCTGGGGCTTGGTGCTGTATCTTCCTTTTTATACTCATGACCTGTCCAAAGAAAGGTTCTGCACCCGCGACTCTATGGTGGCTGCCTGGATCCTGGTGCCGATCAGCATCTTGATACTTTATTTCTGGTATCCGCGCGGCGCGATCGTTTTACTTCTGCTGGCAGGCACGCTGTTTTTCGGCAATTTCCGAATGGGCGGTTATGTTTTGGGCAGTCTTCTGGTTTGGCTGATCTTTCTGCCGCATCTGGATTATTTCCACCATTTTGTCAGTTATCCGCTGCGCATTATCGGAGCGAAGTTTTCAGTCGAAATCCTGCAGATGTGCGGATTTGATGCTTCTGTGATCGATACGGAAGTCAGCATCAATGGCCGCCGGATCGCCATCACCGCCGCCTGCAGCGGCATCCAGCAATTGGAAGCGATGCTGCTGGTGGGCTGGATTCTGGCCTACACCATGCAGAAACAATGGATGGAAAGGCTGCTGCATTTTGTCCTGCTGCTGCCCATCATCATCTTTTCAAACATTGTCAGAATCATCCTGACTCTTTTAGGGATCGTTTATATCGGGGATGTCATCCTGTCGGATTCCGTTCATTCCGGGATGGGATTTGGAATGGTGCTTCTTACGGTTATCCTTTTTGTAGGAGCGGGGAAGTTATTCAGCGAGAAAAAGGAAAAGCCGGAATCCACGGTGGATGCTCAAAAGAAAGATTGATCTTTTGAACGCAAATGAATCCTCTCTTCAAAAACGCTCTGTTCGCGCTCTCATGGATTCCGCTTTTGCAGGAGATGCCTTATGTGCTGAATGTCTGGAAGATCAGCCCCCTGGAGCGCGGCAGCTGGATACTGTGGCTGGCCGCTCTTGTCTCGCTGGTGGTTTGCGAACTGTGCCGCAGAAGATCCGCATGGGATGTTTATTACAGGGAACATTATACGGATTCTATATGGTTTGCGGTGCCGTTGATTTTGGCTCTGATCGGTTGTGTTTTTTTCAAGTTAGGACCGCATAGGGTCCACGCTTTCTATATTTTGTCCGCGATCATGCTGATTTTTTCAGCCGTGGGCTGGAGGTTTGGGGTGTCGGTTTTCATGTTCCAGATCCCGACCTGTTTTTTTGTTTTGCTGGGTGCGCCAACGATCGCTTATTGGATCTATTCTTATTTAGGTTATAACATTGGAAGCCGTAATGACTATCTGATTACCAAATTGATCCTGGGCAGCGGTGTGATGTTTGTTTTGTGTGTCTCTGCTCTTCTGGGGGATCGGTTAAACAAACTACAGCCGCGGGGAATAATAGAGATTCCTAAACCGCTGAATATTCTTTTTATCGTTGTTGTCATTGGCCTTTTTATCTGGGCGCGTGCTTCCGAGAAGATGACCGCGGACGGCGCGGCTATAGAGATGGATTTTTCCCGGCTCCAATCTGAAAACTGGGTCGGTCGTGAGGATCCTGTAACGGAAAGAGAT
>JAFZAR010000259.1 GCA_017557085.1 Verrucomicrobiota bacterium
AATGATTTACTTCTCGAAGTGAAGGAAAAATAATGAGAATGAAAAAGAAACACAATGAAAAACGGCCGCGGAATCTGTCGGCGGGAGTGTTGGTGACAGCACTGCTGCTGACGGCCGGCTGCGGCACTGTACTGGCAAATCAAACAGAAACCGCATTGGAGGAACCTGTTGACGAGATAAAGGATCAAGAACCTCTCGCTTCAAAGGAAGATATTGAACGAGATCTTTACGACATGCTCGAGAAAAGGGCACGTGGGTCTGGTGTGTTTTTTGCCCCGGAACAAGCAGCAGCCGAGGAAAAGTTTTTTGCGGATTTAAAGAAACGTGCAGAGAAGAGACGCACGGTCTCTTTACCCAACGAACAAAAACTGGAAATGATCTGGATCGAACCAAGTACGTTCACGATGGGGAGCACCTATGCACTATTGAAGCACACATCCTTTCCCGGCAACTGGAAGGATGTTGGACCGCATGGGGTGACCTTGACAAAGGAATACTGGCTGGGCAAATGTGAAGTGACTCAAGGTCAGTATGAAGCCATTATGGGAAAGAATCCGTCTCACTTCAAAGGAGCGGATCTGCCGGTGGAAACGGTCAGTTGGTTTGACGCGATGGAGTTCTGCAAAAAGTTGACCACTCAGGAGCGCGCGGCGGAACGCCTGCCGGAAGGGTATGAATACACCTTGCCCACAGAGGCACAGTGGGAATGCGCCTGCTGGGCTGGAACGAAAGAGTCGCTGTCTATTTTAGACCCGGGAACCAATACAAGTATGGGATATTTTGGAAGCTTTTGGTTCGATTTGAATTCACATAATACGACACATCCCGTAGGTCAATCGTCGCCGAACCTCTGGAGCCTGTATGACATGGTAGGAAACGTATGGGAATGGTGTTTGGATAATTATGATATGTGCGAGAAAGATTATCCCAGAATCGATCCAAAAGGAGCTGTGGATTGCTCACTTCATGTGTATCACGGCGGCAGCTGGTTCAGCAGTTTTGTGAATTGCCGTGCCTCAGCCCGGCGCAGTAATGCCCCCGGTTACCAAAACATTGACCTTGGATTCCGTGTGGCATTGGTTCCGGTTCAATGATCGATATTGCATAAACAAAGATCCCCGACAGTTCATTCCGCCGGGGATTTTTTTCAATACCTGTGTGTATCCGCGTTTTCAGCCTTAGCTCAGCAGACGGCCGTCCACGATGTGGAAGGTGTGGTCGGCCTGGTCGGCGATGCCGGTGTCGTGAGTGGCCATGACCAGGGCACAGCGGCGTTCGGAGCGGAGCTGAAGGAGGAGGTCTAAGATTTCGCGGCCGGTTTGGGAATCAAGATTGCCGGTGGGTTCATCAGCGATCAGCAGCGAGGGATGATTGATGAGCGCGCGTGCAATGGCGACACGCTGCTGTTCACCGCCGGAAAGCTCCGAGGGACGATGCTCTATTCGTTCTTCCAGCCCGACCCGACAGAGCAGTTGTTCAGCCTCTTCAATGGTTTCACGATAAGGACGGCGCGCGATCCTGGCCGGCATGGAGACGTTTTCCAGAGCGTCAAATTCGGGCAGAAGGTGGTAGGACTGGAAAATGAAACCGATCTGACGATTGCGGATCTGAGTCAGTTCCCGATCGGAAAGCTGATCTGTACGTTTGCCAGCCAAAAGGACATAGCCTTCATCGGGAGTATCCAGTCCGGCCAGCAGATTCAGCAGTGTGGATTTGCCGGCACCGGACGCGCCGCACAGGGCAATGAATTCGCCCGGCCGCACGTTCATGGAAATGCCGCGCAGGATCTCCAGTTTGCGTTTGCCGACATAAAAGGATTTATGGAGCCCCTGGGCCTGGAGGATGAATTCTTCTGTATTGGTGTCTGTATTGGAAAATTCGTTGTTATTCATGACGCAAAGAGGTGACCGGATGCTGACGGCTGGCATGAGCCGCCGGAAGAATACCGGAAAGCAGACAGATGAGCAGAGAACCGCAGCAGATCAGGATGACATCAGAGGGGATGATCATCGCCGGCAGTTCCGAGAAAAAATAAAGTTCCGCCGGGAAGAGTTCAAACCCGGTCAGACGGTTCATGAATTGCAGAAATTCATTGCGGAAAGCGATGGCAGTCATTCCCAGACCGAAACCGCACAGAACGCCGATAACGCCCACCATCAAGCTTTGATTGAGAAAGATGAAAAGGATCTGCATTCGTGTGGCACCGATCGCTTTCAGGATGCCGATCTCGCGTGTTTTCTGGAAAACGAAGGTGATCAGTGCGTTGGCGATGCCGAAACCGGCTACGATCATGATCAGAAACAGGATATAGAACATGACGTTCTTTTCCACGGCCAGAGCATTGACAAGCTGGGCATTTTCCTCTTTCCATGTGCTGACGTAATAGGAGAATCCCAGAGCATCATCCAGTTTTTTGGCGATCGCATCGCAGTTGCGCGGATCATCCAGCATGACCATCAGACCTTGGACTGTTTCGCCGGTGTTGAACAGCTCCTGAAAGTTCAGCATGGAGGTGATAAGGAAAGAGGCGTTGTACTCAAAGAAGCCGACATCGTAAATGCCTTTGATCTCGTAGTTGTCGGCCAGGATCGCTTCGGGTTCACCGGCTTCCTGGGACAGACGCATTTTCTGCAACTGAGAGGGACTGTAGAGCGCAACCACGTCACCCACATCCAGATGCAGGTTTCGGGCCATTACCGAGCCGATGACCAGTCCGCGTCCGGACAGATCGAATTCGCCATCAACGATGCTTTTGGGCAGCACACTGATTTGGTCTTCCATAGAAGGATCGATGCCGCGCAGATAGGGGGCCATTCCTTTGGGAGAGTCATCATCGGGCTGAGTCTCCATCCAGACCTGACCGATCGAGAAAGGAGCGACCGCCTTCACGTGTTCCATGTGGGTGATCTGGTTGCAAAGCTGCTCGTAACGGTGGACTTCGCCCGTGTGCGAATAGACTTTGATATGTGGATTGAAACCGAGGATCTTCTCGTGGAGATCCCGGTCAAAACCGCTCATGACACTCATGACGATGATGAGGACTGCCACGCCCAGGGTCACGCCAATGGTGGAAATAATGCTGATGACCGAAACGAAAGTACGTTTCGGTTTCAAATACCGCAGACTAAGCAGCAGTTCAAAGGGCATCCGCATAAGCAAGTAGATTTTTTAGTAAACTTTATTCAACAGATACAGGTTTCGTTAAAGGGAAAGCACATATTCCGCCAGAGCTTCCAACTGCTCGGAAGTCAGCTGATCGGTATGGCCATGTTTTTGATCCTTATTCCGTGTCGTGAGTACATCCATGATGGTGACCGCTGAGCCGTCATGCAGGTAAGGCGCTGTCCGCCAGCATTCGATCAGGGTCGGAGTATCCCAATCGGTATGCGGAGCATCGTCTGCGACCGCGGTACCGACATCATGGAGAGACTGATCGGTGAAGTACGTTCCAAAGTGGCATTGGATGCAGCCGACTTCGGAGTCTTCAAAAATATCTTTTCCTTCCAGAGCCTTCGCTGAGAGTTCGCCCTTGACCAGATAAGGACTGGGAACAGGACGCATCGCTTTCAGATATGCGTCCATAGCCTGTGCTTGGTCTTCATCCACCGGAGTGAACAGAATGGCACGGATGCCGGAACGAACAGCGTATTCAGCGTCGGGACGGATACCGGTGACCATGGCCGGCGGGGTCTTATGGGAATAGAGCAGACTCTTTGTATTCTTCAGATTGCCCAAGCCGTCATTGACCAGATCCCAATTGATGCCGTCGGCGCGTCCATCCGGATGACAGCCGATGCAGCTTTGCCAGTTCTGTTTGCTGAGCATGGCATCGTTGAAATACATCTCGCCGCGATTTTCAATGGTGAGAGAAT
>JAFZAR010000260.1 GCA_017557085.1 Verrucomicrobiota bacterium
GAGGGGTGGGCTTTTTATATTGGCAGGCGTTTTGATCGCATTACTTATTGTGCTGTTATATCCGGCTTTTCGTGTGGATACAGTCCAGTTTTCAAATGACGGTCCGTATGGTGTAATCAG
Source organism: Verrucomicrobiota bacterium (assembly GCA_017557085.1). Taxonomy (GTDB): domain Bacteria; phylum Verrucomicrobiota; class Verrucomicrobiia; order Limisphaerales; family UBA1412; genus UBA1412. The sequence goes on from JAFZAR010000260.1 coordinate 121, forward strand.
TTCCGATGTATGGAAACTGCCGGGAACATTTCTGGGTCAATGGAACGATTTGAATTGGCTTGGAAATGAAGATGTCGCAGCCCCGCCGAATGTTACGAATCTTATCCGTTTGACGTTGGGTACACTGGGGTTTGCCAAGTTTGACGCTTTTCTGGCAACACTTTTCGCGGGTATTTGCGGTGGATTGCTTTTCCGCGCACTGGGCGGAAACTGGTGGGTATGTGCCATGGGAGGATTAGCGGTCGGATTGAATTCCAATAATTTTTCAAATGCCTGCTGGGGACTCGGTTCGCGACCGCTTTGTTTTGGCGGAGCGATGTTGGCGCTGGGAATGATAACGCTTTTAAAAGGTGGAAAGGCTTCGGATATGAGTCTTGGAAGCTGGTTAAAAGTGGCTTTAGCCGGTGTTGGTGCGGGACTTTCAATCATGGAGGGATATGACCTGGGTGCTATTTTATGTGTCTATATCGCTCTATATATGTTTTTCGTTACATTAGAAAATCGTGACGATACCAGCACAACCAAAGCCGGTTATGGAAAACTGGCGTGCTTAGGGATAGGACGTGTGTGTCTGATTGCCTTGATAACAGCACTTACTGCTTCTTATTCATTATCTTCATTGAAAGATACACAGGTCAAAGATGTTGGGGTTTTTAGTGATGGAAATGCGACTGAGACAGAAACGGCGAATAGCGCTAAGGAACGGTGGGACTTTTCCACTCAATGGAGTTTGCCCAAAATGGAGACTCTTCGTATGATGATTCCCGGTCTGATGGGGTATCGCATGGATAGCCCTGACGGACAAGGATATTGGGGCTCTGTGGGTGAATCTCCGGGATATCAGGCCGGCGGTCCCGGAATGGCTCGTTTTTCGGGTTCTGGAGAATATGCAGGTATTCTGGTTTTGCTTTTAGCCTCTTGGGCTGTTGCTTATGGCTGGAGGAGAAGACATGCTGATGATATTCCTTTCTCTCAAAGTGAAATGCGGCATATCAAGTTTTGGAGTGTTGTGGGTGTGATTTCCCTGCTTTTAGCTTACGGACGTTATGCTCCGTTTTATCAACTGGTTTACATCACTCCGGTGTTCGGAATGTTTCGCAATCCTATCAAGTACCTGGTTCCGTGTCATATTTCCATATTGATCTTGTTTGGATATGCAATGATTGGGCTATGCCGTAAGTATTTATCACGTGTGGAACTAAAAGCTGGTGTTACTTCCAGCTGGGGAACTGCGCTGGCCTTGGGCTGGAGACGTTTATATTCATACGACCGCCGGTGGGTTTGGGGTGTATTGATTTGGACAGGTTTATCTGTTTTAGGGTTGCTGCTGTTCATTTCCTCCCAAGACAGAGTGGTTGCCTGGATGCAGAAAACAGGTATCGAACTTCAGACAGCACAACTTACTTTTGCCGTCAGTATGTGGGAAGTGATGGTTTATATCGCTTTATTACTGGCAGGGTTGTTGTTGATGGCTCTGATCCTGGGACGCCAGATGAGCGGCAAGCAGATGAAAATTTTATGCTTTGTATTTTTAGCGGCAATGGTCGTTGACTTCTATCACGCGAATCGGCCGTGGGTCGTTTTCTACAATTATCAGGAGCGTCTGCAAAAGGATGATATGATCTCCTGGCTGACAGCACGCTCCAAAACAGGACGTGTGACTTGTTTCCCCGCTGGGAATCAATACGCTCAGGCATTGAGCCAACTCTATACTGTTGAATGGATGCAGCATGAATTCCCTCATTATAACATTCCGACTTTGGAAAGTTGGATGGAACCTCGCAAGACACTGGATAAGATTATTTTTGAAAAGAACTTTTCTACCAATATCATGCGTTATTGGGAGTTAACCAGCGCTCGTTATCTTTTAGGACTGGCTGGCGTGGCCGAGGCCATCAATGAAAGCTGGGATCCAGAGAAAAGACGTTTCGCGGAGACATTCCATTTTACAATGGAACCGACTCATCCTCCGCGTCATATGTTGGCAAACACAAACCATGAAGGACCTTTCTCTATAATAGAGTTTTCGGGAGCGATACCGAGACTGGCGCTTTATAGTCATTGGGAAACGATGCCTTCGGATGAAATGATTTTGGCCAAATTGAATGATTCGGCTTTCGATCCGATGCAGACTTTGTTAGTGGAAAAATCTGAATCTGTTCCGCTTTGCGGTAATCCGTCGGAAGATGCCGCGGCTTTAGAATATGAAAGCTATTCTCCATTGAAGTTTTCAGTCGATGTAAAAGGAGTAAGCAAGAATTCCATTCTTTTGGTGAATGACCGGTTCAATCCCAAATGGAAGGCTTTTGTAGATGGAAAACCCGCGGAGATATTACGCTGTAACTATATTGCACGCGGATTGTATCTTACTCCGGGTGATCATCATATTGAAATGCGTTTTGAGCAGAGTACCGGATTTTTCTTCCTAAGTTTGTTATTTATGGTGGTTGGACTGCCAACAATCTTTGTTCTTCTAAGAAAATCTCATACCGATCAATAGATTACATGAGAAAGTATTGCTTATACTTCGCATGTGTTTTATGGACTTTTGGAAGTCTAAGCACATTCAGTGTGAAAGCGGATAAAGACTGCATGAATACGGAAGAACCGATGGCAGCCTCCATGGATAGTTGCTATTGCAAACTGCCATTGACGGTGGAATTGAGGATCCGTGCGGAAAAGTCTGACAGTTATAACATCTTTATCGCGAACCAGACGAAATCGTCTCCATGGCATTGGGAAATCTTTTCAATGCCGTCTTCAGGAACTCTGAGTGCATACATACCGGGATTTGCTCCGAATCACTTGCACAGTCAAGTTAAAGTGACGGACGGACAGTGGCACCATGTTGTTTTATCTCTGCAGGAAAAGGAATTGTCACTTTTGTTGGACGAGAATATTGTTGCTGCCGCAGTTCCGGAAAAAACTCCGCTGGGGCAAGGACCAGAAAGCAATACAGGTCTTTATCTGGGAACGCTTTCGGATGATTCCTTGCAATGTGAAGGATGGATCGATGATGTAAAAATTTGGAATGGCAGTGAAGTGGCTGCCGCATGGGATTTTTCAACTATAGACGATAAGGGATGCAAGGACATATCCGGAAATAACCGGGATCTGAGATTAAAATCGAATTTTTATCTTCCTATGCCTCCACAGAAAGATCCCTCCGCATGGAGACAAAGCGTGCAGGAATGGGTTAAACGGTTAGAATTAAAAACAGTAGGATTAGGACTGGAACGGAATGCTGTTTATTCTTTCTGGAAGTTCAACTTAGACAATTACGGAAAAATCAACTATGCGGCTGCAAGACACGCGGAATGGTTTGCAGCAGACCAAAAAGCACAGGCGCGTGTAGCCGGACAGGCTTTTGATTCTGAAGTAAATATCCAGCCGAGTGATCGTGGCGCGACTGGAACTGTATTGAGACAGACGGGGGATTTACTGGATCTTCTTGAAACGATGCCGAATGTAGATTTGCTCCATTTGAAAACGGCTAAAGAGGATTGGGTTAAATTAAAGAAAGTATGGGAAGACGGTGTAACATCGGAAACGGCTGATGGGATATATTTTACAGCGTGCGCGGTTCGCCGTCAGGTAATGTTCTTGAATCCACTGCTAAATTTCGATGATTTTCTTTGTGTTACAAGAGGATCCTATCAAGGTTCGGTGCGTTCACAACCATCCACATCGGATGGCGCGGGCGGGCATTTCGCGTGTCAATATTTTGGCTATACAACATTATCCGGCGGGGGACTTTATCGAATCAAAAACTGGAGAGGCATCCCTCAAGTCGAAAACATATTGGAACACTCTGTTGTTCAAAACGGACGTTTGGCTGGGAAGAAGTTA
>JAFZAR010000261.1 GCA_017557085.1 Verrucomicrobiota bacterium
ATTTTTGGATAAGAAAAAGATTTCATATACAGTTTTCAATAGAGAAATAACATTCAATTTTGATCCAACAAAGTTTGGACGAAAAACATTGATAGCTTCCATAGCTATTTGTGTTTTAACATTGATTTGTTCACTGGTTTTTCTGTTTTTTTCATTTTCTGTATTAGCTGATAACCGTCCGGAAACAGAAATCATAAGGCAAGTTATTTCCTCTTCTCCTCAATTGGAAAAAGAATTGGGAGCACCGTTACAAGTATCCGATACAAAAACTGTTTCATTGGTCTATAGTTTGGATCGTAAGGAGGGAAAAGAAACTTATGCTGTTAAAGGAAATTATGGAGTATGCCGTGTAGTTGTAAATTGGATATCAAGCAGACATTCTGATGAAAGTTTCAAAATAAAAGAAATGTTGGTCATTACAAAAGATAAAAGGTATTTATTAGATCATGAAGGTATTTGAACGTACAGAAAAGGGATTTCAGATCAATTATGTTACGACAAAATGGACGATCACACTTATGATTGGTCTGTTCTGGCTTCTTACGGCAATGATGATCGGTATGGCAATATACGGAAAGTCATTGGTTAATAAGATAAATGTGGAGTGGCCCATACTTGAATTGACTCAGAAATTTGTATTATCCGAATCCAAAGTATCTGACACTTTTGGTGATATTCAAAATCTTGAATTAAAAAATTCAGAAATAGATTTCTCCGAAGAAAAATCTACTGGAAAACTGTTTTTTGATATACAAGGGGCTAAACAAAGCGGCGAGATCGAAGTGGATTGGACTTATTCCATTGATTTAAGACATAGAGGTGGTTTTAATTTCTTTTTTCAAAAAAATGAAATTTTATTTAATGTTTCTATTATGCGACGACACGAAGAGAGATTTATGGTGACTAACATCTCCAAGATAGAAAAAAATGAAAAAAGTGAAACTCATTTTTTGCCAATTTATCCCTAGCCGTTAGTTTATCCCAAAACACCAATAGAGACAGAACCCTCTAATGACATTGTGGTCTCACTTCTCCCTGTGGACCGAAAAATACTTTTTCAGATATTTCCCCGTCCAGGTAGAAGTTTCACTGATTTGCTCCGGGGTGCCTTCCGCCACGACACGCCCGCCCTCAGTTCCGCCTTCGGGTCCCAGATCAATGACCCAATCCGCTTCAGCGATCAGGTCATAATTATGCTCGATGACCAGGACGGTGTTCCCGGCATCCACCAGACGCTGGATCACCGAAACCAGCCGTCTCACATCACTGCTGTGGAGCCCGATAGTGGGTTCTTCCAGGATAAAGAAATTGTTCTGGCCTGAACGGAAACGGGTATCCTCCGCGGAGTTCAAGCCGCCCAGCAAATAGGTGACCAGTTTGACACGCTGAGCCTCTCCGCCGCTCAAGGTCGGACTGCCCTGCCCCAGTTTCATATAATCCAGCCCGGTATCCGCCAAAGCCTGCAGCGGTTTGAGGATGGCGGGATGATTTTTGAAAAAGTCTATCGCCTCGGCCACAGACATTTGCAAGACTTCATCTATCGTTTTGCCCTGAAAGTGAACGTCCAGCGTTTCCGGGTTGAAGCGGCTTCCTCCGCAAGTGTCGCAGGTAACATAAGCCGGGGGCATGAAACTCATGGAAAACTTGATCAGCCCCGCGCCTTCACAGGCCGGACAACGGCCGGAGGAACTGTTGAATGAAAAGCGGCTGGCCTGGAAGCCTTTCAGTTTTGCCTCCGTGGTTTGAGCAAAGATCTTGCGGATCGTGTCGAAAAATCCGACATACGTAGCCGGAACACTGCGGGGAGTTCTGCCGATGGGCGATTGATCCACCTCGTACACGGCACGCAAAACCGGGCCTTCTTTCCCCTTTCCGCCCGGACGCGCCGCGATATATTGTTTCAGCGCGGGATAAAGACAGCCCCGCACCAAAGAACTCTTGCCCGAACCGCTTACTCCGGTCACAACAATGAACCGGTTCAGCGGAAAACGGACGGTGACCTCTTTCAAATTATGAAGACTGGCATTTTTCAGGGTGAACCATTCCTGAGGTATGGATTTCCCGGCAGGCACGACCGGACGGCGTTCTCCCCTGGCCGGATAATGATATTTCTCGAAAAAGCATTGTGCCGTCAGGGATTTAGCGCACTTCTGGAGCTGGGCAAAACTGCCCTGGAATACGACCTGACCGCCATGCACACCGGCACCCGGTCCCATGTCAATGATGTGATCGGCGGCACGGATGGTTTCCTCATCATGTTCCACCACGACCAGAGTGTTATCCCGTGAACGCAGTTTTCTCAAGGTATCAATGAGCTGTTCATTGTCACGGGCATGGAGCCCGATCGTCGGTTCATCCAGCACATAAAGCACACCGCTCAAGGTGGAACCCAGCTGTGCCGCCAGACGGATCCTCTGCGTCTCACCGCCGCTCAGCGTAGGGATGCCGCGATCCAGACAGAGATAATCCAGCCCCACCTGATTCAAAAAAGAAAGCCGGCTGACGATCTCCGGAAAAATATCCTGAACGATATCCTGAGCGAAAGAGTCCTTCACCGTAATACCGGAAAAGGTTTTCAGCGCTTCCTCCGTATTCATCGCGGCCAGTTCCACAATGGAAGGGCCTTTTTCTCTGCCAAACCATTCCCCCGGCAGGTGGACATGACGCGACATGGATTTCAAACGGCTTCCCCGGCATTGCGGACAAACTTCCCTCTCGTCCTCCAGCCAATTAAACCAGGATTCCTCGATATCTTCCGCGCGGGCACCGCGTTCCACATCCGGGATGTCAAAGACCTCCCCAAAACCACGGCAGGCAGGACACCATCCGCGGGGACTGTTGAAGCTGAAATCATAAGGATCCAGCAAAGGATACGAAGTCCCGCACTTGGGACAAGACCGATGCGCGGAGTAGATTTTTTCTTTCGCGTCCGGGAACACTAAATAAAAAACGCCGTTCCCCAGTTCCAGAGCATCATTGAATGTCTTTTCCAGTTCTTTCTGCGCCGGAGCGCCTTTGAACAGGACCGCGTCAATGTCATGGGCTTTATAACGGGCTAACTGGGGGATCGTTGACAGATCATAATACTGGCCGTCGATACGGGCTTGCCTGCATCCCTTTTTGACCAGGCCGTTCAACAGATCCACATGAGTTCCTTTGCGTCCATGGGATATAGGAGCCAGACAAACGATTTCCCCTTTCCTGACCTTGCGCAGATCTCTCCGGGCCTGATCTGTCACCACCGCGCGATCACTGCCGGTAATGGGTATATCGCAGGTCTCACAATACTGGATACCCAGACGGGAATAGAGCAAACGCAGAAAGTGATAGATCTCCGTCAATGTCGCGACGGTGCTTTTGCCGCCGCCGCGCGTGGAACGCTGTTCGATACTCACCGAAGGCGGGATCCCTTCGATCAAATCTAACTCCGCTCTCGGCAGCTGCTCCACAAACTGACGGGCATAAGCGCTCATCGAATCCAGGAACCGCCGCTGTCCCTCCGAAAAAAGGACATTGAACGCCAGCGTACTCTTGCCGGAACCGCTCACACCGGTCACCGCGATGAACTTGCCGCGTGGGATATCCAGTGTCAAATTCCGCAGATTATGCTCGCGCACACCTTCTACATGGATCACTTCTTTAGATTTGGCCATATCCGCAAACAACGATCGTCAAGGCATCAGGGATTGCTTACCAGCAGCAGTACAGCCTGACCGGGCGATACCGTAAGTTTGTTCAGAATAGCCAGCTTGCGTCCCTGCTGGAATCCCGGAATATCCGGCAAGGCAACCTGCGCGGTCTCCGGATCAAACCCCAGATCCTTCAGACTTTTCACATTGAAAAGAAAATCTTTATCCACTTCCGCCATATTGAAATAAACGATCAGCAGTCTTCCTTTCTGCGCATAAACGGAAGCAAACAGATCTTTCTCGCCGGTTTTGACGGGGCAGCTCTCATCCCAATAGCCGACAAACAAACTCGTCTTTAAACCGAACTCGTCACAGAATTTCCACAGACTCTCCAAGCCCGGATCCTCCGTCTGTATCTTGCGCGCCAGTGATCCATAAAGAAGAGCCTTGCCCGGATTGCCGCAATGGAAGCTGGTATTCACGCCAAAGGGCGCGCCGCTCAGCTCCACCAGATAATAATCCGGCCCGGCACCGTAAGAGAATCCATCCGTAAACTCTATAGAATCCAGCATGGATAAATGCTCCATATACTGCACCATGGGGCTCACCATGCCGTTTTCCGCCCGGAGATTATTTCCCGTCACGGTATCCAGTAACGCATCAGGACGCGTTTCATCCAGCACACAGCGCAGACGCTGAGTCGCGCGGCGGCTGTTCAAGTCCGTCCGGATGCCGTCCACGTCCAGATCCTTTAAAAGATGGCGAACGGTCTCCAGATAATAATTCTGCCAGCGTCCCCGCGGATTGATCCCCAGGGTCACGATCGGTTCCCCCTCTATCTCCTGAGAAAACCAAAAAGCGGAATATCCTTCTCCAAAATGTTCACACAGCCACGGTGTTCCAATAAAAGGATAAGCGTGCTTCGCGTAATCAGCTCCATACAGCTCCTGTGCGCCTTTCAACGCCGCACTGTAAGTAAAGATCTCATGATTCAAAGACCACAGCGGCCAGAACTCGGCCACCTGGAGCGGAATCTCTCGCGTTCCAATGACAAAATGCACCTTCTGTTTTTTGGCGTGAAGCTGTTCGATGAGAGCCTTTAAATCGTCTTCCACAGGAAAAGGATCATTCAAATAGGGATTCAGTTTAGCGTCATAGCCCAGCAGACTTACATCCGACGCGGGCGGAGTCTGCCGCTTCACGATATTCCCCACGCCGCAAGTATCCATTTTCAAAGCATTGACCGACTGACGACGCTGCCCGAATGGTGTCAGCATCAGGTGGAAACGGAAGATACGCTCCTCATCTTTTACCAGCCGGAGCGCGCCGGTGCTGATACTCAACTCGACCCGCTCATTTTGAGTACGCAGGTCTATCCTTCCCTCATTTTGATCGCCGCACCAGTCCCGGTAAGGTTCATCCATAAAATAGAGGTCTTGCCGCGCCACGCGATCCATCAGCTTGCAGTACAGGCCGTTGGTGACGCTCCCTATCCAGAAGCATTGATTCGCGTTCTTGCTCCACTGCCACTCCGCGAACATCGGCCGCGCACCGCCTCGGATCCCCAAGCCCATGAAGTAAGGAACGGATTTTTCCTCAAAAGAGAAAACCAGCTGTGCATCTTCCACTTCACAGTCACGAAGCGTATTCAGTTCCAGCTGCATGGTCATAAAACCATCCGCCTCCGTCTGAGCATAAGTATTCAGGATGATCCCCTTCGCGTGGCTCATGGACTGCCAGCTGATCCCACGAACATCCTCCGCGTCAAACTGCGCAGGCCGGTTCGTCCAAACCAGCCAGTCTCCCTGCGTCTTGACACGAAACTCCATCGGCCGGGCCAAAAGATCTGTGCCGATCTGGCCGGGAAGCCCGTTCTCATTCAGCATCAGCGTGTGTCGGTTCAATGTCAGTTCATTCCCGTTCAATGTCATATCGGGATAATGCTTCAGCGGATCTCCTTCCGTCCCGATCGTGGAATCCAGCCAGCGCAGCCGCTCCAAAGAAGAGCTTTCCGGCGCGGGTTCGACCACTTCCAACTCAATGGGAAACTCTGTGTACTTCAAATTCCATCCACTGAAAACCAATTCACCCTTATAAACACCGGTCGGCGTATCCGCCGGAATAGCGATCGCCATCCATAACGGCAAAACCTCTCCCAGCTTCAGCGGGATATCTTTGGTCAAAGTACCTCCCCAGGAATCATTCCCGCTCAGATTGAAACAACGCGCGGCCAGACTGCCCAGCAGCTCACCATTTTCATTTCTAAGGCCGACAGACCCTACCTGGAAAGAAGGTATCTCCTTCTGAGTCGCGACAGCACCCAGCTGAAAGACGACATACTGTCCCGCTCCGCCTTGCACCTTGCACAAAGCCGATGGGCCTTGTTTAAGCCAGCACAGCGGCAATTTCTTTGTCATGCGGATCGGACGAGAGACCGGTTCCTGAAAAAAGATGACATTACGGCTTGCGTACTCTGACAGAAAATCTGCTGTTTCTCTCTCTGTCGCGGGAATCTCTAATTCATTAAAAGCATTTCTTTCTCCATTGGATTCCAGTGCGAGAGCCGCCGCGCGTTCTATGCCTGGGGGAACTTTCCCCTGAGCGATGATATCCGCGACAGGAGCCGTTTTCTCACTCCAGGATGCGGATGCCGCTGCGGTTTGGAAGTAATCCGGGAAGGGATTCCAATCCCGTTTTACCATCCGATAAGGCATATAATAAACATAATACTTTCCGGCCTCTTTGGCTTCAAAAAGAATATCCCCAAAATCGGGCAGACAATCCACCGTGCGGATATTCTTCACCGGAGTCCCTTTCTCTAAAGTGATAACGATACCCTTCAGCTCCGGCAGTGGATCAACTCTGCGCCAGGCGATCCGCGCCCAAACCACTTCGGCCGGCGAGTTCACCTCGACTACGGCCCGATGATTGCCCAAAGACTCCGGATCCCATTGCGCGACCGCGTGAGGGATCTCCGGCAGACTCTGATCTCCCAATAAAATATCCGAGTTGAGTTTCTCTGGATTTTCCGCTCCCAAAACGGTTCCGCACCAAAGAAGCAGAAATGACCAACTTCCAAAACTACGACTCCACCGCCGAAACTGTTTCTTCACTTGTCGCCTCGCTTCTGTCTAACTTCAAAAACTTCATCACATTATCCCCATGCCGCAGCACCTTGATCTCGACCCAGGGAAGCTGAACATCCAGAGTTTCCCGGCAAGGATGCCCCAGCAGGAATAATCCGCCCGGCTTCAAAACATCCATCAAAGTCCTGTCATCCAAAAGCTGCTGGGCGAATGAATGAGAACGCACCTTGATATTCTTTTCACCGTAAGGCGGATCCGCCAGGATCAGGTCGTATTTCTGACCTTGCGCGCGCAGCTGTTCCAAAGCCACGTAAGCATCCTGTACACGCAGTGTCAGCGCATGACGGTCGAATCCGCAGGACTCCCAGTTAGAACGCAGAATGTCCGCGTGATAGCGAGCCTTTTCCACACAGGTGGAACACGCGGCTCCACGGCTCATGCACTCCAGGCTCAACGCTCCGCTGCCGGCAAACAATTCCAGCACATGTGCGTCATATACAAAATCGCCCAAACTGTTGAACATCGCCTGCCGCATCATGTCTGGGGTCGGTCTGACCGCAAACCCTTTCGGCACCTTGATGATCCGTCCTTTAACTGTCCCTCCCGTCACTCTCATATTTACAAATACTCAATCAATTTATCTGCGGTCCAGGGATGTACATCAAATGGTGTCTTCTTCTCATTCTCTATTTCATCCGCCGCTCTGCCATGATTGTAAACCGCGTAGCAGATTCTCTTGACATTATCTATAGACACTTCCTTGACACGGTCATACGCAAACAGCCCGCTCAGGTAACCGGCCAGCACATCTCCGGTTCCTCCCTGTGCCATAGAAGGGTTGCCGGTATGATTCAAGTAAACCTTTCCTTTGGCTGTTCCAATCAGTGTCTGGTAGCCTTTCAGAACAACATACGCGTCTCCATATTTTTCAGAAAGTTTTCTCAATGCTCCCAACCGATCC
>JAFZAR010000262.1 GCA_017557085.1 Verrucomicrobiota bacterium
CCGGTTCTCTGAGCCGCACAGACCGTATGGCCAAGTACAACCAACTCCTTCGCATTGAAGAAGAACTGGGTGAAAATGCCATCTACGGCGGCAAATTCAAGATCTAGTTTTTGAGCTAGTATTTGACAAATAAAAAACCCCGGCAGAGCTGTCGGGGCTTTTTTTTGCTCTGAATCGCCATTTTAAGCTTGTCACCGGGGCCGACTGGGGGTAGGGTTTTGGCATATCAGTTTTGGCTGAATTGCGTGCGATGAAGCTCCCTGAGGGCGCAACAAGCAGCCAGCGAGAAGAATACGGTGCTATCGCCGGCAAAAGCTGAAAGCTGAACGGATTTAGTTTAACTCGTAACACAAACAAAACGAGAATATTATGCTTAAAGATTACAGAAGCATACGAGTGGTTGGCGCAGCGCTGTACCTGCTGCCGGTGGAAACTCGTATCCCGCTCAAACTAGGCAGGGAAACCCTGACCTCCGTCACCTGCGCCCGTGTAAAATTGTGCGTGGTAGATACTAACGGAACCAAGGCGGAAGGTTGGGGTGAAGTGCCTTTGAACGTATCGTGGTGCTGGCCAAGTGCCTTGTCGGCGAAAGAACGTGTTGACACACTGATAGATCTGAGCCGAAGCATAGCGAAAGAGTGGTCCCAGTTCATCGGAGTGGGACATCCTCTGGAGATCGGCTGGGAATTCCAGGAGAAAGAACTTCCCGGCATCGTCGAGATTTTCAACGAAACAAAGCGTGCCGGCAAAGAAAGGGTTCCCTGGGAAGCGGCTTTACTTTGCAACGCGGCTTTTGATATCGCTCTGCATGACGCTTACGGTATCCTGCTGCAGCGTCCTGTTTATGAATTGTACAGCGGAGATAACCTGAGACACGACCTTTCCTTCTTTATGGAACCGGCTGAAAATTCCGGTGTTTCCTTCAAGGGTGTTTATCCGTCTCAGTTTATGCGGCCTAACCGCAAGGAGCAGCTCAGAGCGTGGCACCAGGTTGGCGGCGCCGATCTGCTGGATTTTGGCGACATCAATGAAACGACCATCCGCGACCGCTATCCCACCGTGCTGGGAGACTGGATCCGGAATGACGGTCTGAAGTGCCTGAAGATCAAACTGCGCGGCGATGACAGTGCCTGGGATTATGACCGCATCGTCCAGGTGGGGCGTGTCGGCATCGAGCAGGGAGCCAACTGGCTTTGTACCGATTTCATCGGCAAAGCCCGCGGCCCGGAATATGTGAATGCGATTTTGGATCGTCTGCGCGACTACCATCCGCGCATTTTTGGGATGCTGCTCCACATCGAACAGCCTTTCAGTCCCGATTTAGAGAATAATCCTGTGGATGTCCACAGTGTTTCCTGGAGAAAACCGCTCTTCCTGGATGAAGGCGCCCATGACTGGCGTGCTATTCGCAGAGCCCGTCAGCTGGGCTGGACCGGTGTGACCGTCAAGACCGTTCGTTCCCAGACGACAGCCATCCTCAGTGTCTGCTGGACACTGGCTCACGGGATGCCGATCATGGTTGGCGATTTGAGCAATCCGATGATCGCGATGATCCCGCATCTGCTGCTGGCCGCGAATTTCAAGACGCTGATGGGTGTGGAAGCCACTTCCATGCAGTTCTATCCGGATGCCTCCGGCACAGAGGCCAGGATCCATGCCGGTATTTACGGCCGCCGTTTCGGTATGATGGATATTTCCAGCATCCGCGGACCCGGCTTCGGCTACAGAATGAACGAAATGAATCCGCAGCTTCCGGATCCGGAGATCCGCTGTGGCGAGGTATAAACCATGAAAAAATCTGCATTGATATTAGCTTGTTCTTTGCTTTGCGGAATGATTGCCGGTGCGGCGGATCAGCCCGACGCGGCAGCACTGCGCGGACAGGCTTTGAAAGTGATAGGGACTCTTCCAAGCAAGATTCCCGGTTCTGAGAAGGATACCGCACTTCAGGTCGATCTGGGCAAGAAACTTTATTTTGATACCCAGTTGTCGTTAGATAACACGGTCTCCTGCAATACCTGTCATCTGGTGGATAAGGGGCAGGGCGGTTCCGATGGCAAGCCCGTTTCGGACGGTGTCGGCGGCAAAAAGGGCAATCGTAACTCGCCCACTGTTTGGAATTCCTGTTTCAATGATGTTCAGTTTTGGGACGGCAGAGCGCCTGACCTGACGGAACAAGCCAAGGGTCCTATTTTGAACCCGGTCGAGATGGCTATGCCGAATGAAAAAGCGGTCGTTGAGAAGCTCTCTAAGGATCCCAAATATCCGGCAGAGTTCAAAGCCGCTTTTCCAAATGAGACGGATGCTTTGACCTTTGACAACATCGCCAGGGCGATCGCTGCTTATGAACGCACACTGGTGACTCAAGACCGTTTTGATGATTTCCTGAAAGGAGATGACAAGGCTTTGAATGCTCAGGAACTGGCAGGTTTGAACGCCTTTTTGAAAAAGGGCTGTACCAGCTGTCACAAAGGTCCGGGATTGGGAGGCAAAGGTTTTTACAAGATGGGACTTCACAGACCCTATCCTAACAAAGAGGATCTGGGACGTTTTGATGTTACGGGCAAGAACGCGGATAAACTCAAATTCAGAGTCCCGAATCTGCGCAATATCGAAGTCACCGCTCCATATTTCCATGACGGCAAAGTGGCCACTCTGGAAGATGCGGTGGATATGATGGGCGATATCCAGATCAAAAAGAATCTTACCGAACAGGAGAAGGCGGATATCGTTTCCTTCCTGAAGACTTTGACCGGCAAAGAACTGTCCAAGTAATCTGCCTGGGTAAAAATGTGAAACGGTGCTGTGGATACTCATTGCACCGTTTATTTGTAGAGTTATGAGATCATTTTGGTTTTGTCTTTTGATGATTTGCTGGCTTTGTCCGCTGCTGGCGGCAGAGGATCAGACACCGCCGC
>JAFZAR010000263.1 GCA_017557085.1 Verrucomicrobiota bacterium
ACTTATGTCTATCTGGATCCCTACGAAGGCAGCAAGACAGTGGTGGCGGAATGCGCCCGCAATCTGGCCTGCACCGGAGCGATCCCGCTGGGCAGCACGGACAATCTCAATTTCGGCAATCCGCATCATCCGGAGCTGTTCTATCAGCTCAAGGAATCTGTGCGCGGTCTGGCAGAAGCATGCGATGTCTTTGGCGCGCCGGTCACAGGCGGCAATGTCAGTCTTTATAATCAAAATCCGCACGGAGCCATTGATCCGACTCCGACGATCGCTATTGTTGGTCTGGTCGAGAAGAAGGAACACATCACCACGCAATGGTTCAAGGATGAAGGCGATGTCATCATCCTGCTGGGCGAAGCGGTGGATGAAGGCGATCCCAATCTGGGCTTGGGCGGTTCGGCCTATCTGCAAAACCGCAAAGGAATCAAGAACGGAACTCCTCCGCGCTGTGATCTGAAGAAAGAAAAAGCCGTGCAGGACGCCACACTGGACTGCATCCGCGGCGGATGGGTCAAGAGTGCGCATGATTGCAGCGAAGGCGGTCTGGCGGTGACCCTGGCCGAATGCTGCTTCACCAAGAATGTGGCTCTGAACACACCGCGTTTCACAGGAGCGCAGGTGGATCTCTCTGCCGTGAAATGCGCTCGCAAAGACGCTCTGCTCTTTGGCGAAACACAGTCCAGAGTCGTCGTGAGCGCCTCACCTGCGAACGCGGACAAGATCCTGGCCAAAGCTAAGGAACATTCTGTTCCAGCCATCGTGATCGGCAAAGTCACCGGCAGAGGCAAGGATTCCAAACTTTCCATCCAGCTGGCTCAGGAAACACTGAGCTGGGATGTGACTGCCATCTACGGCACCTGGTGGAACGCGATCGGCAGCGTGATGGACGCGGCCACGCGCTAATCAATTATTCATTGGGGAGATATTTTCCACACAAAAACGGAGGATCTCCCCAATGTGTTTTTAACTTCAAAAAACAGAATCTATGAATTTCAACCTCAATGACACGGCTCCCTGCGGCACGGATCATCTCTATGTCGTCATCATGGCCGGAGGCAAAGGCGAACGCTTTTGGCCGGTCAGCCGCCAAGCCACTCCCAAACAACTCATCACACTTCTGGGAACACGTTCGCTGCTGCAGCAGGCAGTGGATCGGGTACTGCCCATCGTGCAGGCTCCGCATATTTTTGTCATCACAAACGTGGTCCAGGCTCCCGCGGTACGGCAGCAGCTTCCGGAACTGCCCACCGAAAATATCATCGCCGAACCGTGCGGACGCGACACCTGCGCGGCTGTTACATTGGGCGGTGCCATTGCCGCCTCACGTGATCCGGATGCGGTCATCGCCGTTTTGTCAGCGGATCATCTGATCCCAACGGTTGAAACTTTTCGTCAAACCCTTTTAGATGCGTTTGCCCTGGCAGGACAACTGGATGTCCTCATCACGCTGGGCATCCGTCCCACGGAACCGGCCACCGGCTACGGCTATATCCAGTTGGGCGAGCCCGTCGCAGAAAACAAATCCTTCCATAAGGCGCTGCGCTTTGTGGAAAAGCCCAATTTAGAAACCGCCCAGAAATATCTGGCTTCCGGCGATTATCGCTGGAACGCCGGAATGTTCGTCTGGTCATGCGACAGTCTGTTCAAAGCGCTCTCCATCCATCAGCCCGTGATGGCCAAAGCGTTTCAACGCTGGAAAAATGCCGCCGACCAGTCCTGGAAAAAACTGAACGAAACTCTGGAAGCGGAATACCCGGGCATCACAAAGATATCCATTGATTTCGCTCTCATGGAAAAGGCTCAGAACATTCTGGCCGCGGACGCGAATTTCCTTTGGGATGACTTAGGCTCCTGGCCTGCCCTGACACGCCATCTGCAACACGACAGCAACGGGAATTGTTCCAATACGCATTGCGTGATGGTAG
>JAFZAR010000032.1 GCA_017557085.1 Verrucomicrobiota bacterium
ATGCGTGTTGCGCTATGGATGGTCATTCTGGCGTGCGCGGGAGCGTTTGGGTACGGTTTCTATGAGCGTTCGCAAAATCTGATCGCACCTGTGTCCGGGTACGAGCATGGCAGGGGTGGACATGGTTTTGGATATGAAGGAGGCTGGTCCAGTGTGGATCTGAGCCCTTATTATCCTTGGACACAAACTAATTTGCTGGCCAAACTGGATGAGCCTTCCACGCTGACTTTGACGAACAAGATCGTCTGGGACGGAGCGGAGGCACTGTATCCGCTTTACGCGGCTTTTGCCCGATCGGTGCTGCCGGAATCTATACTGCCAAGAGATGTTGATGAAGATGTTGATGATGAAATTTCTTGGAAGATGCCTGAAAAATCAGGAGTGGAGTTCCACAACACGATAGAGGGATTCACCCGGCTGGTCAAACAAAAGACAGATATTGTGTTCAACGCCGCGCCCTCGGCCTCGCAGAAGGAAGAGGCGCGCCGGGCCAATGCGGAGCTGACTTATACACCCATCGCGCTGGAGGCGTTCGTCTTTTTTGTCAACAAGGAGTGTCCCATCGACGGGCTGACTTCGCAGCAGATACGGGATATTTACTCCGGCAAGATCCGTAATTGGAAGGAGCTGGGAGCCCCGGCCGGACGCATCATCGCTTTTCAGCGTCCGGCTAATTCCGGCAGCCAGACCACAATGGAGCGGTTCATGGGAGAGACGCCGCTGATCAAGCCATTGAAAGAGGAAGTGGTCAGAGGTATGGGCGGCATCATTGAGAGAGTGGCTCAGTACCGGGATGTGGCCAACGCCATCGGGTACAGTTTCCGCTACTATGCTTCCACCATGAAGGGGAGCGATTCCATCAAGTTTCTGAAGGTGGACGGAGTGGCACCCACGCCGGAGAATATCGCTTCGCGGCGCTATCCTATGACCGGAGAGGTACTTGCCATCACCAGCCAGCACAGCAGTCCCGATTGTGCCAAGCTGATAGAATGGATCCTGGGTCCTCAGGGACAGGAGTTAGTGGAGAAAACGGGATATATTCCTCTCCATAAGACGGATGATTCATCTGAAAAGAAGCCTGAATGACGGTCTTTTCCGCGGAGAAAAGATAAAAAATCTTGCAAGAGGAGGGGATTTTTGCTTTAATCACCCTCCGACAGCTCGTAAGGGTTGATACGTATGCCGGCGTGGCGGAATTGGCAGACGCGCCAGACTCAAAATCTGGTGGTAGCAATACCATGAGGGTTCGAGACCCCCCGCCGGTACCACCTGGGTGTAGTAGATCCTATGGAAAATCATGATCATACATTCTCAGCGAAACCTCTTCTCCAGAGGATAGATCTTCTTTTTGGTCCCATTGAAATCGAACATGTAAAACCTTCTCAGATGGAAGAGACAACATGTGTCGTGATAGATGTCCTTCGCTTTACGACAACGGCGGCGATGGCGCTGGCCAATGGAGCCAGGGCGGTGATCCCTGCCAAATCTATAGAAGATGCCCTTGCCCTGCATCAGAAATATCCCGGTTCTTTGCTGGCCGGGGAAAGAGGCGGATCCAAAATCGGATCGGAGCTGACCGGCGGAAGAGATTTTGATCTGGGCAATTCTCCGCGGGAGTTTACGCGGTCGGCCGTGGAAGGACGTGTGGTGATCTCCACAACGACCAACGGGACGATCGCTTTGAATGCCTGCAAAGGGGCTGTAAATGTGATGGCGGCTTCTTTCCTGAACGCGGTGGCGACAGTCTCCTGGATATTGAAGCATCCTACGGAGAGGGTCTGTCTGATCTGTTCCGGTACTCATGGGGAGAATTCTTATGAGGATATGCTGGGCGCGGGAGCCGTGGCCAGTATGCTGATCCGTTCCCGTTCGTCCGGACTGTATAAGGGAATGCAGCATATTTCCTATTCGGACTCGGTGCTGGCCTGCTGTATGCTCTATCAGCAAGCCTGCCGGCAGGGGCTGAAGGAACATTTTGCCCTCTCGCGCAATGGTAAGAATCTGGGATCATTCCCGCATTTGGCCGAGGATGTGCCCTATGCCGCCAGAACGGATACGTGCCGTTTTGCTATTCTGATGAAAGAGGGACAACTCCGCATAGCGGAATAGGACTGAAGCGGAGAAGATAAAGTTTTGATGGCGAAGGCTTCTCTTTCTGTGATTTAAGAAAAGAAGCGCAAACCGCCTGTTTCATTTTTATAAGATATATGGAAAATTTGGTTATTATCGGTGCCGGCTGTGCCGGACTTACAGCGGCTGTGTATGCCGCGCGCGCTAATTTGAAACCGCTCGTCTTCGCGGGACCGACTCCCGGCGGTCTGATTACGACTACCGGAGTGGTGGAGAATTTCCCCGGCTTCCCGGAAGGAGTGGAAGGCTTTGACCTGGTATCGAAAATACAGGCTCAGGCCGAACGCTTTGGGGCGCGGGTCGAGTTTTCCGAGGTCGAATCGGTGGACCTCAGCATGAAACCGTTCCAGCTGAAAGTGGAAGGGCAGACCATCCAGACCACGGCGCTGATCGTTGCCACCGGTGCCGCGCATCGGCATCTGGGACTGGAATCCGAGGCCAAACTGGAAAGAAAAGGCGTGACCTATTGCGCCACCTGCGACGGAGCCTTGCCGATCTTCCGCAACCAGCCGCTGGTCGTGGTGGGCGGCGGTGACTCCGCCTGTGAAGAAGCCCTGCACCTGACCCAGTTCGGCTCCATGGTGTACCTGATCCATCGCCGGGACACGCTGCGCGCCTCCAAGATCATGGCCGACAGAGTGTTGTGCAATCCCAAGATCAAACCGGTCTGGGATTCGGTCGTGACTGATGTGCTGGATGTAACCCAGGGCAAAGTGACGGGCATTCGGGTCAAAAACGTCAAAACGAACGAAGAAACGACGATTCCCTGCGCGGGAGTCTTTGTCGCTATTGGTCACGCACCCAATAACAGCTTGTTCGATGGACAGTTAGAGATGGATGCTGCCGGATATATCCTCCGCCGGAACGGAACCACCGAGACGAACATCCCCGGTGTGTTTGTGGCGGGCGACTGCGCGGATCCTCGTTACCGCCAAGCCATTACAGCAGCCGCCATGGGAGCGCAGGCCGCCATTGATGCCGGACGCTGGATCGGAGAGAATTCCTAAAAATCATTCAATAAAATCGGAAAGTTATTGCAATTCTTTCCGGTTCCGGGCACAATATCTCCGTCCTTGAACCGAGGACACGGCGGGGCGTAGCGTAGCCTGGCTAGCGCGCTTGTTTCGGGTACAAGAGGTCGAGAGTTCAAATCTCTCCGCCCCGACCATTTCACAATAGTTTTTTTGTTTTTTGTCATAATGGGCATCTCGAGTGAGATGCCTTTTTTCTTTTAAGTCTTTAAGATCAAGGATGTAAAAGCATAAAAGCGCAGTCATTGAATAATCATTTGCCAGATCACGTCCAATGACTGTGCGGTTTAACGAACCGCCCGCCGCGGCGCGTGGATTGATGTGCGCCGTGTCGTTATACCTATGAAGAGAAAACTCAAAGTAGATGAAATGTTGATAAGCGCCCTTGATACGGGCGTTTTGGCATGGATGCCACTGGAGTCGAGGGTGCTGGGATCAGCACTCCAAAAGACAGAAACTTCTTCTGCATGGAAGACGAGCCGGAGTATATCCGACAGACACCTGTTGGATTCGGAAAAAGAGGTTTATTAAAAACAACATATTGAAAGATAAGCGACAGGGAGTATTGTCGAAAAAAATCTTTCAGTATGCCCCTGCAGCTTCAAAAAAACACAATACCCTTATTTTGGATAAAGAAAAATACAAGACAAATGCCGCATGCGGTATATCCGGAGCCATCTTGTTTGCGGCGGTAGTGTTCTGGATGGGATGCAGTGATACGACAGTAGAGGATACCTCAGCCGCAAAACATGAAGAAAAAAGGAATGAGATCGTGCTTGTAGCAGATACTGTGGTGTCGAAGACGGTCACGGTCAAAACTGACTTGTTGATGATGTGCATCCCAGCTGAAGGAGAGAACAGAGATCGCGGCAACTTGCAGCGCGTGATACTGGCTAAACGATATTGCCAGGAAACGCGTGAAGTGACTCAGCAACAGAGGAAGCTGGTAATTGAATAATGATTTACTTCTCGAAGTGAAGGAAAAATAATGAGAATGAAAAAGAAACACAATGAAAAACGGCCGCGGAGCCTGTCGGCGGGAGTGTTGGTGACAGCATTGCTGCTGACAGCCGGCTGCGGTACTGTACTGGCAAATCAAACAGGAACCGCATTGGAGGAACCTGTTGACGAGATAAAGGATCAAGAACTTCTCACTTCAAAGGAAGATATTGAACGAGATCTTTACGACATGCTCGAGAAAAGGGCACGAGGGTCTGGTGTGTTTTTCGCCCCGGAACAAGCAGCAGCCGAGGAAAAGTTTTTTGCGGATTTAAAGAAACGTGCGGAAAAGAAACGCAC
>JAFZAR010000264.1 GCA_017557085.1 Verrucomicrobiota bacterium
GGCTGGGACTGCTGCTGCTGGGAACATTCACCGGCATCCTCAAACCGTGGCCCATCGCCCTGCTGCTGGACAGTGTTCTGGGAAGTAATCCCCTGCCCGGATGGATGGGCAGTCTGGGGCAATGGTTCAGCCAGTTGGATCGGGAGCGACAGATCCTTTTCTGCGCGGTCTCCATCTTCGCGGTGCATCTGATCTACAGCGGAGTGACTTCGCTCCAGAATTATGTGGTCATCCGCATCGGGCTGAAAGGTCTGCGCACGATCCGCCAGCGGGTCTTCAACTGGATGCAGAATCTTTCCCAGAGTTATTTTCTGAACCAGAAACAGGGCGACGTGATCTACCGGGTCTGCTGGGACACGTATTCTTTCCAGACGCTCTTCCAGCATGTCTGGTTCTCCTCCACGGCCAGTTTTCTTTCCATGTTCTGTATGCTGTGGGTGATGTGGCAGCTGAACGAGATGCTGACTTTCATCTCGTGCATCACTCTGCCGATGCTCATTCTGGGCATCCGTGTCTATGGTCAGGTGATGAAGCAGCGCAGTATGGAAGCGCACAAGGCCGACAGCCAGGTGGCCTCATTTATCCAGCAGACGGTCAACACTATCCCGACGATCCAGAGCTTTGTCCGCCAGAACCGGGTCGCGCAGAAGTTCAATGTCTTTATTCAGGATGCCTGGGGCAAGCGCCTGAGCCAGCACGCCACCGAGATCATTTATCAGACGACTGTGGCCACGATCTTTTCGCTGGGTATGGCCGGCATCATCTGGGCCGGAGCGCGCGAGGTGCTGGCTGACCGTCTGACGGTGGGCGAGCTGGTCGTGTTCATCACCTACCTGAGCCAGTTCTATGAACCACTGCAAAAGCTGATCCTGGCCGGTTCCACCTTGGCAGACGCTCAGGCCGGTGTTTCCCGCGTCTTTGAGATACTGGATACTCCGCCCGCGATCACTTCCCCGGCCAACGGGATCACACTGGAAACGAATGAACAAAAAGGGTTTTCCATTGATTTTGAAGATGTCAGTTTCGGTTATCTGCCGCAGCACCCCATCATCAAGAACGCGACTTTCAGTGTGAAACCGGGCGAGTTCGTGGCGATCGTCGGTCCCAGTGGTGCCGGCAAGACAACTCTGGCCAAGCTGATTTCCCGCTTTTTCGATCCGGAACAGGGCTCCGTGAAGATCAACGGAGTCGATCTGCGCCGGTACGATCTGGATTCCCTGCGCCGCAATGTCTCGGTCGTTCACCAGGAACCTCTGATCCTGCCGGGCACTTTGCGGGATAATATCCTCTTTGGACGCGAAGGCGCTACGGAAGAGGAAATGAAAGAGGTCGCCGAACAGGTCCACGCCGCGGAATTCATCGAGCATCTGCCCCGGCAGTACGACACAACGGTCGGCGACGGCGGCTCGCGGCTCAGCATCGGCGAGGTGCAGCGGCTCTGTCTGGCGCGCGCCCTGCTGAAAAACGCCCCCATCCTGATCCTGGACGAGCCAACCAGCTCGCTGGACGCTGAAAATCAGATGTATGTGGTGGACGCTCTCGGCCGTCTGGCCAAAGGACGCACCACCCTGATGATCGCTCACCGGCTCTCGACTCTGGTCAACGCCACCCGGATCATCGTTCTGGTGGACGGACAGATCCAGGCCACCGGCACCCACGCCGAACTCCTCGAAAACAGCGAATACTACCGCCGCGCCGTTGAAGCCGGCAACCGCTCCATCCAGGCTGATTAAAGCCGGATGATATTTGATCTTAATGATTTAGAAATATTTTTAAATTTTTTATTTTCTTCCCCTTTACAAAATCAAAAAGATGCGCTATGTTGTTGTGTGAGTTTCTTTTCACTCTGAGTTTAGAAACTCATAAAAGAAAAATAGAAGTTATTTAACATAATCTTATTGCTTTGCATAAGATGAAATGAGCGGTTACTCCTTAATTTCACCAAAAATTACCAGCCGCCATGAATTGTACAGGACACCCCTGCTTGGGGGGTATGGCTTGTTGTTCCTGGTTATGGTTTGTGGTGAATCCTAGGAGTAGGAACAAGAAGAGATTTGTCCTGTACTATGCATTTTCAGTGCATAAAATACATAATTCTCTTGGGCATGTACCCCTTTTCCAGGAGAGTTTTCTGCCGCTTCCCATTTAGCAACTTATAAGATTATAAAAGAAAAATAAGCACAATGAAACATATCAACAAAACATACTGGGGAATGTTCCTCCGCTTCATTCCGTTATTCGTTATCGCTCTTCTGTTCACCGTGTCTAAAGCAAATGCGGATGTTACACATGAACGGTTCACAATAAATGATATAGAATACCTTACATTGACAGAAGATTCAGAGAATAGGACTGTTGCTGTTGTCTCATATTCAGGAGAACCAACAACAATTAATATTCCAGATTCTGTTATATATAGTGACAATACCTATACTGTGACAACTATTTGGGTTAGAGCTTTCCAATATTGCACTAGTCTGGTTAGCGTAACATTGCCCGATAGTATAACTACTATCAGAAGCTTTGGATTCGATCATTGTATCAATCTGTCCAGTATTACAATCCCTGACAACGTAACTTCTATAGAAGATGACGCTTTTGAGTACTGCATCAATCTAAGCAGTATAACGATTGGCAAAAGTCTTGTTTCCTTTGGAATGGGAGTATTCAATGGTTGCAGCAATCTAGCTAATATAATAGTAAATACCGACAATCCAAGTTACAGCAGTGAAGACGGCATATTGTTTAATAAAGACAAAACAGAACTAATTCAATATCCCTGTGGAAAAAAGGAAAAAAACTATACAACACCAAACTACACAACTACTATTGGCCGCTTCGCATTTGGAAACTGCCGTAATTTGATTAGTGTGACAATATCTGACAGTGTAACTCATATTACAAGATATGCATTCTCGGGTTGCAGTAATCTGAAAGATGTAGTGTTCGGTAAGCGTGTTTGTTCTATGGAATACTCCATATTCAATGGATGCACCAGCCTAAAACATGTTTATTATAAAGGATGTTGTCCGGGGGGTACCCCTACCTTGTATTATGACACTCCAGAAACATTGACCAGTTATTACAATACCGACTATGAAAAATCCTGGGCTCCCTATATTCAGAATGGCAGGTGGTTAAATAGGAAAATTAGAAACATATATGGCATTGAATATATTTATAATACAGATGGAACAGCAAGTGTTGAGAGTATCGCCCTTACAGAAGATACAGATATTACTATCCCTGCTACAGTGGAAAAAGATGGTGTTTCTTACACTGTCACTTCTATTCCTGATAATGCACTTGATTTTAGGAATATTCCAACAAGCATTACAATTCCTGCCAGTGTCACTTTTATTGGGCGCAAGGTATTTTTCAGCTGTGAAAATTTAAAAGCTATTCATGTAGCTCCTGAGAATCCTGTCTATAGCAGTGTGGATGGAGTTCTTTTTAATAAAGAACAGACTGTATTAATTCAATATCCTTCCGGAAGAGAAGGAGAATATACTATTTCTTCAAGTGTTTATTACATTGAAAAGTCAGCATTTTCAGGATGTACAGCCTCGATTTCTCTTATCTTTTCAGAAGGTATTGAAATCATAGAACCCAATACATTTTATAGATCAACAGGATTACAAAAAATACAATTACCGCCTACTTTGAAAGTAATTGGAGAGGATGCGTTCTTTGGTTGTGTGAATCTGGTGGAAGTAAACATTCCCGACTCCGTAACCAGCATCGGCGCGGGTGCGTTCGCTAACTGCAAAAGTCTGGAAGAAATCGAGATCCCCAATTATGTCGAGGAAATCGGAGACTCCGCGTTTTATGGATGCGAAAATCTAAGATTTGCTTATATCCCGGACAGTCTTGTTGAAGTCGGTGCCTACATGTTCAACTATTGCCATTCTTTGGAAAGTGTCATCATCGGTGCCAGCGTTAGAGAGATACAGGTTGGAGCTTTTCTGAACTGTGAAAACCTCAGAACGGTTTATTTCCTGGGAGATCATCCGGAACTGGATTATGAAGCTTTTTTGATCAGTAATTATTTCAGGATCTTAAGAGATTCGCAAAATCCAAAACTGGAGCCACAAACAAATCCGGAAGTTTATCTGGATGCGCTTCAAATGAATACCCCTGTGCTGTATTATTTGAATGACAGACTCGGCTGGTATTCCCTGTCTTATGATGAGGCTTTAGATACGATCCGCAACTGCGGCAGTTTGGCCAATCTGGAGTATGTTTCAAGCTACTGTTTGAATTACACCGTGCTGGAAGCAAACGCGGATGATTTCGACATCAGCGGAGGAACGATCCTTTCTTATAAAGGTAACTCCCCTGTGGTCGTTGTGCCTGACAGAATCAACGGAACCGCGGTGACACAAATCGGTGAAAACGCTTTCGCGAACAACGTCGATATTTTTATCATCATTATTCCCGGATCGGTCGAAGTGATCGGCGACAAAGCGTTCGCGAACTGTGCTTCCCTGCAAACAGTGCAATTCCGCGGCAATGCCCCGGAAGCGGCTGAGAATATTTTCGATGGAGATCATTGTGTCGTTTACTGCGAAAGCGGAACTACCGGATGGGATGCCATTTGGAATGGTGTCACTGTGATGTCCATACAGGGATCCAGTGACGGTGATTTTACTTACGAGATCAATGACAAGGAAATCACGATCACCGGTTATACGGGGACTGCCACACATCTGGAAATACCCTCCGAAATAGAAGAATACCCCGTAACACAGATCAAAGAAGAAGCGTTTTTCAGAAGATTTGATATTCTCACGGTCTTTGTTCCGAAATCCGTGACTTACGTCGGTTTCGGTGCTTTCGCGAACTGCCGGAACCTGTATTCCGTCGAATTTGAAGGTGAAACGGAAATCGAGGATTCCGCATTCTACTATTGCCGAAATTTATCAGAGATCATTCTGCCCGAAGGATTGGATGAAATCAAGGCTTACACCTTCACCGGATGCACTATGCTGCAAGAGATCGACCTACCCGGTTCCCTGACCTATATTGGCGACAGCTCATTCTATAAATGCGCGAGCTTGCAGGATATCGTCATTCTTCAAAATGTCACCGAGATCGCTGACAACGCGTTTGCTTGCTGTGAAGGTTTAACAAATGTGGTAGTCCCCGATAGTGTGACTTCTATAGGCAGTTTTGTATTCAATGGATGTGACAGATTACCCTCTATCTTGTTCAGTACAGGGAAGAAAACATTGATTCGATATTCCTCATCTAATACAGATACCTCATATATTATTCCTGATACTGTTACTTACATCGCAGGCAGTGCATTTTTTAGATGCACCAGTTTGGAGAGTATAGAAATAC
>JAFZAR010000265.1 GCA_017557085.1 Verrucomicrobiota bacterium
ACGGGTGTTCTGGATGGCCTGTTCGATGGTCTCGGATTGAGTTTCCTGAGTGTTGAAAGTGAAGTCTTCGATCCCGTTATGAGTGATCATCAGGATGTTGCGCGCCTGCTGCAGAGCCGGCTCCAGATTCTCGAAACCGTCCACCTGGATATCGATATCATCCAGTTTCAGAGAGTTTTCCGCCATACGGAAACGTACCAGAGCGGTTTTCAGCGGGATATAGACAGTGGAGTTCTTGCGGTCGAAGGCCCAGCCGCCGCCGCGTCCGCGCCGTGGACCCCAGCTGCAGTCACTGCTGGTGCGCATCATTGGGACCGCATTGGTAAAAGCTCTTTCGGGACCTTTGGGCAGACTGGCTTCCAGAGCGCGTTTGACCAGACGTTCCGTCCGGGCGACTTCGCTCTCGTAGTGCTGGAACATCCCCACGATCGTAAAGAGCTGGGAACCGATGCGGATGGTCTCGCCCAGAGGGATGATCTCTTCCCCGATGATATTGGGATCGCCGAAGAGATCGTCACGGATCTGGCTGCCGATGACGCAGACCGGCGCGGCCGTCTCGTTGTCCATCTCGGTGAACCAGCGGCCGAACTCGACCTTGTGCTGATCTATCTCCAGCGCGGCATCCGTCACGCCCGTCACCTCAGAGGCACGGCTGCGGTTGTCGCCGCGGGTCACATATCGGGAGCTGATCGCGATCTGCGGACTGATGTATTTCAGCAGGGAGGCATTGGCATTGAGCGCGTCCACGTCCTTCATTGTCCGTCCGGGAGCCATTTCTGCGAGATGTTCCTGCCAGGCGGGAACGGCCTGATCGTTGATGACGACCTTGTCCAGTCCGCCGGAGGCAATGAGACCTTCCTTCATGCCGTTTTCCATGCCGTTGACCATAGCGGACATGGCGATCAGACTGGAGACACCCAGAGTGATGCCGAGCATGGTCAGCAGCGAGCGGAATTTGTAGGACCAAATCTGCTTAAAACCAACAAGTATGGAGTTCCAAAGGATCATAACGGTTATTCGTATCTCAGGGCTTCGATGGGATCCAGTTTAGCGGCCTTGACGGCGGGCAGCAGCCCGGCCAGCAGTCCGACGAATACGCCGAAGCTGAAGGCAATGACCATCGAGCTCATCATGATCACCGGTTCATTATCAGTCGGGATCAGTATCTTAAAGAGTTCCACCAGTCCGTAGGAGGCGATCAGCCCCATCACGCCGCCGATGAAAGCCACGACGATACTTTCTATCAGGATCTGGATAAAAATGGCAAATGTGGTCGCGCCGATGGCCTTGCGCACACCGATCTCACGGATGCGCTCGGTGATGCTGGCAAACATGATGTTCATGATGCCGATGCCGCCCACGATCAGCGAGATCGCCGCGATGATGCCGCCGGACCAGCGGTAGTTATTGACCTGCTTGCTGATGTTCTCGTCCCAGTTCTCCTGAGTGCGGAAGTCGAAATCTTCCATCGCGAAGTGGGTCTGCATCATAATGTTGCGGGCCTGCTGCAGCGCGGCTTCCATTTCCTCCACGCTGGTGATGCGGATATTGAGTGTGCTCAGTGTCGGATCCGGGATGCCTCCCGTGCCGGAGGACGCTCTGAATTTCAGCCACATCGTGTTCAGCGGCATGTAGATCGTGGAATTCTTCATCATGAAAGCCCATCCGCCCGGACCGCCGCGGCCCCAGCCGGTCCGGCGTTCCGGCCCCATTCGTTCGGGACTGGGATTGGCCATCTGATATTCACGTTCTTTTTTCTGTTTCTCGCTTTCGTAGCGGGTGAACATTCCGATGATGGTAAAAAGCTGTCCATTGATATTGATATTCTCGCCGATGGGGATGATATCCTTGCCGGTTTCTTCAAAGGAACCGAAGAGCTGATCGCGGACTTCCGTGCCGATCACGCAGACATTGCGGGCCAGGTCGTCGTCTATTTCATTGAACATCCGTCCGTATTCGATGGTGTGGACGTTCATTTCCAGCGCGTTGGGCCATGTGCCGCAGATGTTCCAGGGGCGATAGACTCTCTTGCCATGGGAGACCACCGCGCCGCGGCCCATGCTCATTTCCGGGGTGATCAGCTTGGTCAGGGTCGCGTTCTTTTTCAGCGCTTCCACGTCGTCCATGGTGATGCCCACGACCTGATCGGCCAGATGGCTTTGGGAGGGAGGCAGATCCTGCTGGATGACGGAGACTTTTTCAATGCCGCCGACGGCCTGCATGGCTTCACGCATACCGTTTTCCATGCCTTTGACCAGGGCGGACATACCGACTAAGCTGGCTACGCCCAGCACGATGCCGAGCATGGTCAGGGCCGATCTGAACTTGTGTGACCAGATTTCTTTCAGTCCAACGAGGATGGTTGCCCAAATATTCACTGTTTTTCCTGTTTATTCCAAGCCGGCCAGGCGTTTATCAATGTTGATGGAGATCTTGCCGTCGCGGATCTCGATCCTGCGTGGTGTGACGGCGGCGATTTCCGGGTTGTGAGTCACCAGGACGATGGTGCTGCCCTGCTGGCTCAATTCGCGGAACAGAGTCAGGATGGCTTCGCCCGTGTGGGTATCCAGGTTGCCTGTCGGTTCATCCGCGAAGATGATGCGCGGACGGTTGATTAGTGCTCTGGCAATGGCCACACGCTGCTGCTGTCCGCCGGAAAGCTGCATGGGACGGTGCTTTGCACGGTTTTCAAGCCCCACTCGTTTAAGAGCTTCCATCACACGCTCGCGGCGTTCTCTGGAGGAGACTCCGGCGTAGATCATGGGTACTTCCACATTTTGCGCCACGTTGAGCTTGGGCAGCAGGTTAAAGGATTGGAACACAAAGCCGATCTTGCGGTTGCGGATGGCCGCCAGCTGCATGGAAGTGGCGTTCTGGATCTGGATGCCGTCCAGTGTGATCGTCCCGTGGGTCGGAGTGTCCAGACAGCCCAGCAGGTGCATGAGAGTGGACTTGCCGCTGCCGGAAGGGCCGATGATGGAAATGAATTCGCCGTTTTCGATATCCAGGGTCACGTCATCCAGCGCGCGGATCTCTTCGTCACCCACTTGATAGATTTTCGAGACGTTTCTCAGTTCAACCAGTGCCATAATTTATCCTTGAACCGGAAGGGTTTTAACGACCGGGACCTCTGTTGCCACCGGGACCTCTGTTGCCGCCGCCAGCACCTGCGCCGGGAGCGCCGGGCATTTGCATTTTACTCTTTTGGGCGCTGGTGGATTCCGCGACCAGTTCCATGGAAGGAGGTTCCAAAGCGACGATCTCGTCTTCGTTCAGACCGTCCTGGATCTCCACGAAGGAGAAGTCGGCCACACCGATCTTGACGTTGCGCTGTTCCCAGGTGTCGCCATTCTTGATATAGACAAAACGTTCACCGCCTTCGGTGAAGACGGCCGACAGGGGAACGGTCAACACGTTGTCCGCCAGAGCGATGGGAATCGAGATATTGGCGGTCATGCCGGGACGCACCCGTTCATCTGGGTTCTTCAGTAAAATTCTGCAGGAGAATCCTTTGATATTGTTTTTCAGAGTGGCCTGCGGCGCGATGCGCTCCACAACGCCGGTCAGCTTCAAACCGGTCACCGCTTCCACCTGGATGTTGACTTCCTGACCCAGTTTCATACGGGTGACGTCGGCCTGATTGATGTGCGCGTCAATGATCATCTGGTTCAGGTCGGCCACGGTCAAACACTCGGTACCGCCGCTGGCACCGTCAGAACCGGAGACCGCTTGTCCCACGGAGACCGGACGTGTCAGCACGGTGCAGTCGAAGGGGGCCAGGATCTGGGTCTTGCTCAGGCGTTCATCTATCTGAGCCAGAGATTTTTCGGAACGAACCAGATTATTGGTCGAAATTTGGTAGGTAGCCAGGGCGCTTTCATATTCCGCCGTGGAGAGCAGACCTTTGTCAAACAGCTGCTGGGCACGGTTAAAGGAGCGTTTATCGCGCTCCACCTGCAGACGGGAGCCCTCGATCTCAGTGGTTTGTGTATCACGCTCTTTCAGAAGGGTTTCATCGTCTAGAGTGACCAGCACGTCACCTTTTTTCACATTGTCGCCGATATCCACCAGCAGGGCTTTGATGCGGCCGCTGGTTTCGGGGATGACGGAGACCTGTTCCGCCGGACTGATGTCGCCGGCTGCCGTGATGCTCAGTTGGATAGAGCGTCTTTTGACTTTCTGAACGCCTCTATCCTGGCGGTTCTGCACGGTCGGTGCCGCTTTTTGGGATGATTGTTTATAATAGTACCAACCGCCGCCGGCCAGCGCCGCGATGATCAGGACAATGATCAGCTTCTTCATATAGTGTATATGATAATATACTTAAAATCTAGATTTTATGAATTTATATCCGCTCCCGCTCCATGTGGCCGGAGCCAATACAAACAGACGGGGAACATCACATCCCCCGTGCCCCATACATTACATTATACACTGCAATAAGCAAATAGTTTCATTGGAAACTGTGATTTTGTACTGACCATGCTGATTTTTTTTCATGGCTTTTTTCGGTTTTTTTGGAAAGGGATAGAATTTTTCTTGAGGAATATCCGATTTTTTTTATACTCAGGGGCGATGAGTATTTTTAAATACATTGCTTTGACGGCTGTGACAACGGCTCTGACGTTGTCATCCTCCTTTGCAGCAGAGGAAGGATTTACGCAGATATTTAACGGAAAGAATCTGGATGGCTGGAAGCTGGTCGGCGGCAGAGGTCCCGGTTATGTGGTGCAGGACGAAACGATCGTCTGCCCCGCTGACGGCGGCGGCAACCTCTTCACCGAGAAAGAGTATTCCAATTTCATCCTTCGCTTCGATGTGAAGCTGACCCCGGCCGCGAACAACGGCGTGGGCATCCGCGCTCCTTATGAAGGCGATGCCGCTTATGTGGGAATGGAGATCCAGGTGCTGGATAACGAGCACAAGGTCTATGAAAAACTCCAGCCCTGGCAGTATCATGGTTCCGTTTACGGAATCTTCCCGGCCAAGCGCGGTTTCCAGAAAGCTCCCGGCGAGTGGAACACTGAGGAAATCAAGGCGGACGGACGCCACATCACCGTTACCCTGAACGGAACGGTCATTCTGGATGAAGACCTGAACACCGTGACGGACGCGGGCAAGATCCTGAGCCATCCCGGTATGCTGAGAGACACCGGTCACATCGGCTTCCTGGGTCACGGTTCTGAAGTAGCCTTCCGCAATATCCGCATCAAAGAGCTGCCTTATTCCACTGCGGACAATGTCGCTCCCGAAGGTTTCAGACCTCTGTTCAATGGTGAAGACCTGGACGGCTGGAAAGGTCTGGTATCCCCCGGAGGTGGTCCTGCGGGTCGTGCCAAGATGACCGCCGAGCAGCTGGCTGATGAACAGGTGAAAGCCGACCAGCAGATGCGCGACCACTGGAAGGTCAAAGACGGTGCTCTGGAGTATGACGGCAAGGGCCAGAGTCTCTGCACCGCCAAGGATTACGCCGACTTTGAAATGCTGGTGGATTGGAAGATCAATAAGAATGGCGACAGCGGTATCTATCTGCGCGGATCGCCGCAGGTCCAGATTTGGGATCCGTTTGACGGAGATCCTGCTAACCCGAAGAAATTAGGTTCCGGCGGACTCTACAACAATCAGAAGAACCCCTCCGGCCCGCTGGCCAATGCGGACAACCCGATCGGGGAATGGAACAGCTTCCGCATCCTGATGATCGGCGACAAGGTGACCGTTTATCTGAACAACATTCTGGTGGTGAACAATGTGACCATGGAGAACTACTGGGATCGCAGCATTCCGATCTATCCCACCGGTCAGATCGAGCTCCAGCACCACAACAGCGTGCTTTGGTTCAAGAATGTTTACATTCGCGAAATCAATACGACGAAATAAATAGTCTCCTTTAAGAGACGTATTTGAAAAGAGATCCTCCTTTGCCAACAAAGAGGGATCTCTTTATTTTGAACCACAGATGGTTCAAAAAAGAAAAGGGTTTGCAATAAAGAAGAAGTTGTTGTAAAAAGAACGGGCTGGATTACCTATTATAGGTTATCTATTTTAGGTTACCTATTATAGAAAATTTAAAAGGGAACTGTTTGATATGAGCGAAAATCCATTTTTGATAAGGGGATATAAAAGCGGTGAGTACTTTTGTGACCGGGATAAAGAGACACGCGCGATCGTAAGCAATCTGCAAAACGGCGCGGATACGACCTTGATCTCACCGCGCAAGTACGGAAAAACGGGGCTGATCCTGCACGCTTTTGATGAGATCGCCCGGCAGCGGCTGCCGTTTGAGACACTGTATGTGGATATTTTCGCGACTTTGTCATTGGACGATCTGGTCAAGACGCTGGCAGAGGCCATCCTGGAGAAATTCCCGGAGCGCAGTTCCATTGGCAGGAAGTTCATGGGGCTGCTCAAAGGATTGCGTCCCATCCTGAGTTATGATCCGATCACGAGTCTGCCGCAGGTGCAGTTCAATTTTGTGAACACTTCGGAGCAGGAGCATACGCTCAAGAGTCTTTTGACGTTCCTGAATACCCAGAAGAAGCAGGTGGCGCTGGCCATTGACGAGTTCCAGCAGATCACGGAGTATCCGGAGAAAAACATCGAGGCGCTGCTGAGGACCTACGCGCAGCAGATGCGCAATATCCGTTTCATCTTTTGCGGCAGCAAGAAGAAGATCATGGCCGAGATGTTCCTGGACGCGAACCGGCCGTTTTTCTCCAGCACACGGACTTTGGCGCTGGATAAGATAGAATACACGGTGTACGCGGATTTTATCCGGGAGAGGTTTGAAAAAGCCGGAATTCCCGTGGAAGAGGAGGCGCTGCGGTATATCCTGGACTGGACCAGGCGGCATACTTTTTACACGCAGAGCCTGTGCAATGAGATCTTTGCCGCGGAGCCGCAGAAGGTGGATATCGCCGCGGTGAACAGTGCCTGTCTGGAGATACTGGAAAGGGAAACGACCAATTTCCTGCAATACCGTGAGATGCTGACACAGCAGCAGTGGCGGATACTGATCGCCGTGGCCAAAGAAGATGAGGTGGAAAAAATCACATCCGCGGAATTTCTGATGAAGTACAAGATCGGCAGCGCGACCAATTCACGCCGGGCGATAGAATCGCTGATGAATAAGGAGCTGATTCTGGAGAATACCGGTCTGGAAAAAACGAGCTACCAGGTCTATAACGTCTTTTTCTCCCGCTGGCTGGCGAAACAGTATTGATTTTCCAATCGGTGATTAGAAAGTTTCGGGGAATGTTGTGTTGAGTGGTTATTCGGAATTTCCGAACAACCACTTTTTCAGCGAGTTTTTATTCACCATCCAGGAGGTCGCGGGCAGGACCGATGGATTTGCGGCCGAGGTTATGATGGAGGGTATCCAC
>JAFZAR010000266.1 GCA_017557085.1 Verrucomicrobiota bacterium
AACACCCCCCGACGGTTCACCCCGCCGGGGATTTTTTTGGGGAGAAGTCCTTTGCCTCGTCAGTTCAGTATAGCGTGAAAGGCTTCGATGTTCTTTTGGAAGGATTCGGGAAGCTCTTCCCACACGAAAAGATCTACACGGAAAGGCAGGTCGCTCTCTTCCAGGGATTCTCTCAGGTCGGAAACCTGGCGGGACTGCTCCGTTTCCGCGAAAACGACCAGATCCAGGTCTGAACTCGGAGAGTTTTTCGCGCCGACACGGGAACCGTAAGCCCAGGCACCCACACCGGGCAGATGCCGCCGCAGCAGTTTCAGCAGCAGTGCTTTTTCCTTTTCGGAAATCTGAAGAGCCGGAGGTGTCATGTCCATGACTGAGAGGTCATTTTTTGGTAAAGGGCAATCGCGTCAGGGATAAAGTCCTGTATCAGTGTCAGAGCTGCTTTGGCTTTCAGTCCGCTGTAATCATGAGTCGTATCCACACGGGCATTGGCGTAGTCTATCCACCGTTCGATGGCACGAGGATCGGATGAAGCGGCTGAATCCAAAATATGATTTTCAGCGGCGATCCGGAAGATCGGTTTGGGACTGTTGGGCAGGTCGGGAAGCCCTAAGTTTTCGGAAAGATAGCGTTTGAGGATCTTCCAAAGACAATCATAACAGACTTCAAAACGCTGGATGACCGATTCCTCCACAGCCTCGCGCATCAGACCGGCAAGCGCGGGATCCAGTGTGCGGTAGTTCGCGAACTGGAGCTCTAAATTTTTAAGAGCTTTCTTGTATTTGTCATAGTCGATCATATTTTAATGTTCTGTCACCGGTTCCCGGTGAGGCGTATATTGTTATCTTACCGGGGGTTACGCTTCGCTCACCCCCGGCTATCATCGTTCAACCCGGTCCGGGTTTTCAGAATGAATCCCTGCGGGATTTCAGCCGTAGAGACGGCCGATTCGGTCGTCTCGGAGACGCGCGGGTCGCGCGTCTCTACACATTCCCTTTCCCGGGTTCAAAACTCCCCTATTCTCCGGGAGGCAGGAAGTACAGTTTGCCCGGTTCCATGACACTGCTGCCGTTTATGTTCAGGCCGTTGAGCTCGACCTTGACCACGCCGGGAGTATGGCTCTGGGCAAAGAATTTCAGGATACCGCGCCAGTCCATCGGGGATTCATAGCGGATCACCTGGGGACGCCCCTCCCCTTTGGTCAGACGCCTGACCGCGGCCATGACTTCCTCTTCGCTGCCCAGTTCATCCACCAGACCGGCATCATAAGCCTCGCTGCCCATCAGGATGCGGCCGTCCGCGAAACTTTCCCAGTCAGCCGCCAGAGGACGGGCGTTCTCGATCTCTTTGCGGGATTCCTGACCGCGGCCGTTCCTGACCACGTCCTTGAACCGCAGATACATTTTGTCAATAAGCCCCTGCATCATCTTCGTTTCTTCAGGCAGGATCTCGTCCGGGGCTTTGCTGCCGCGGAGCATATCCTTGAACTTGCCGCTCTTGTAAACGACCGGCTTGACCCCGACCTTGTCCATCAGTCCGCGGTAATTCACCGAACTGCTGATGACACCGATGCTGCCCGTCAGCGACATCTCGTGCGCCACGATCCACTGACACGGCGCGCTGATGTAATATCCGCCGGAAGCGCCCATGCTGCCGATCCAGGAAATGACCGGTTTCTTGTACTTCTCCTGAAACTCGCGGATGGCATCCGCCATCAGGTCACACAGGAAAGCGTCTCCGCCCGGCGAATCCACCTTCAGGACGACCGCTATCACGTTCCTGTCCTGACCGGCTTTCTTGAGCTGGCCCTTGAAGGAACTGAGCTGGATCCCCTCGGCATAGGGTGAACCGGCATCCATGATCACTCCCTCGACGGGGATCATCAGGACCTTGTCACCGGTGGATCGGCCTTCTTTCATAAGGACTTCCGTAAACTGGAGAGTCTCATCCACCTGCCCGGCGCTGGCTCGTTTTGTCTGGAAGTTTGGATCCTTCAGCAGATCGGTCATCCTGGTCATCATGCCGTAGCAAACCAGTGCCCCGACAAGGATGCTCACAATAAAACAGAGACCGCAGACGATCCAGAACCATTTCCAGCCGCTGCCGCCGCATTTTTCAATATGGACAACAGCAGGTGCCGGTGTCGCCGTTTCATACACAGGAGGTTGTTGTTCTTCACTCATAATAATTCTTTCTATTTCAGTTGTTTAATTGTTGATAAATCATTTCTTCAGATCGACAGCGCTGCCGACCGCGTCCTGAATCCGCTGGAAACCGGATGCTTTCATCAGACGCTCCAGTCCCTGATTGATCTGGCGCGCGGCCAGAGGCCCTTCATAGACAAAACCGGTAAATATCTGCAAGAGAGACGCTCCGCGGGTGATCTTCTCCCACGCGTCTTCCGCCGTAAAGATGCCGCCCACACCGATGATAGGCAGTCGTCCCTCGGTCCTGCGGTACAGGAACTCGATGACTTCCGTGCTGCGCTGCTTCAGCGGCTTGCCGCTCAGACCGCCCTGCTCGGCGTAAATCTTTTTGACCTTCGGATTGGAAACCTCCGGACGGGTGACAGTCGTATTGGTGGCGATCATGCCGGCAACCTCCAGTTTGGGAACCAAAGAGAGGATATCATCCAGCGCCTCATCCGAAAGCTCCGGAGAGATCTTGACCAGAATCGGTCTGACCGCTTTATTGCCCTTGTGGTTGGCCTCCTGTAAATGGTGCAGGATCGCCTTCAGCGAGTCCTTGTCCTGTAATTTCCTTAAATTGGCCTGGTTCGGACAGCTGACGTTCACCACAAAGAAATCCCCCAGCTCGCGCAGAGCCGTGAACGAACGGGCATAATCCTGGGGCGCGTCCTCCAGCGGTGTGATCTTGGACTTGCCCAGATTGATCCCAACCGGATGCCGGGGCCAATCCCCGCGATCTTTGCAGCGGGTCAAAGTTTCCACTAACGCCTTGGCTCCCGCGTTGTTAAAGCCCATCCGGTTCACGATGGCCTGCTCCGGGATCGCCCGGAAAACACGCGGTGCCGGGTTGCCCTGCTGGGGATACAGGGTCACAGCTCCTATCTCACTGAAGCCGAAGCCCATCGAATCCCACGCGCGCAATGCCACACCGTTCTTATCCATTCCGGCGGCCAATCCCAGCGGATTGGGGAAATCCAATCCAAACAGAGAGACCGGCAGTTTGGGCGAACCGCAAATGCTCCGTATCGCTCCGCATACCAGCGAAGACCGGCTGACCCATTCCAGACCCTTTACCGTCACACAATGCACCAGCTCCGGATCCTGAGTAAACAAGACCGGCCGTGCCAAATACTTATAAAGCCAAGACAACATGATTACTGATCAAAAGATTTTCCTTCCCCAACTATCCCTTTGTCCAGAACTTCCACCGATACCCCCTTCTGGATGACCAGAGAATAAGAGGGCACACTGTGGGTCAAATACACATTGCCGCCGATCGTGCTGTACTCGCCAATCACCGTATCGCCGCCCAGAATCGTAGCGCCCGGATAAATCGTCACATAATCATGGATCGTGGGATGGCGGATCACATCGCGCAGCTTCTGTCCGGCGGCTGTGGACTTCGCGCCCAGCGTCACACCGTGATACATCTTCACATGATTGCCGATGCGGCACGTCTCGCCCACGATCGTCCCCGTCCCGTGATCAATAAAGAAATGAGTACCGATCTCCGCGCCCGGATGGATATCAATGCCGGTGCGGGAATGAGCCCACTCCGTCATCAGACGGGGGATCACCTCGATATTCAATTTATACAGCACATGCGCCATCCGCTGGACAGCAATAGTTTCCATAAACGGATACGCCACAATGACCTCCTCACGGCTCTTGGCGGCCGGATCGCCCTCGAACGCGGCCTCGGCATCCGTTTCCAGCAAGGTACGAATGGCCGGCAGACAACACAGGAAAGCATTCACAGCCTCGGAAGCGGCATTTTCCAGCTCTTCGCATAAATGCTCCCTTTCCTTGTTCTCCGCGAAAAAATACAAACTCTTGAACACTTCGGCCTCCAAACGGGCACTGACCGAACTGGCCAAAGTCTGCGTTCTATGCCGAAGATCCCGCACCGTAACAGGATATCCCTCAAAGAAACCGGGCATCAGCAAACGCAGCAGGTCGGACGTGATTTCACCCACGACCACCTTTGACGGCAGATTCACGCCGTCCACGTTGTTGATAATCCCCGTCTTAGCGTAGGACTCCAGCAAACCATCTACCAGAGGTTTCAACGCACCACTCATGCTCAAGCATTATCCTCCTTTAGGCCCTCACTTGCAAGAAAGTAACAAAAAATGCGACAATCTGTCCTCCTTCGTTGACAAAAAAACGGCAAATGCTATAATATGACCCGCGTTTCTTCCGGGGAACGCGCCTCATTCCGAGAGCGGGTGTAGCTTAGTGGTAAAGCTCCAGCCTTCCAAGCTGGCCATGTGGGTCCGATTCCCATCACCCGCTCCATTTTTTTCGAGAACTTTCCAACTGAAAAACAAGGAGTTATAAGAGTTTCACTATTTCCAGAAAACAGTTCGGATATCAGCCAAACAACACGGATCAGCAGAGAAAGAAAATTTTTAACTACTTATAGCAAAAGCAGTTCTATCTTTCTATGAACCTTGCAGTTCCTCAATTCGCGGGCGAAAAGAGGACTTTGGCGTTTTTATCCCCTATTTTCTCGCCGCGGATGGTATCCGCAATCGTGTCGTCATAAGGCAGGCGCGGGTTCGCGTTCTGGCCAAAGAGACCGAAGGAAGCGCCTTTGGTCTGGATATAGGTGTTGCCCTCCATCTTGGGCATACTGTTGGGGAACGAGGAGCTGATGTGCAGGATCATGTTGAAGGAATCCTGAAAGACATTGTTCCGGACGATGAAGTTTTTGGCCGGGTTTTCATGGTTCCAACTCTTGATGTGGGCGGCTTCGGTCTTGTCCGGACGCTGACGGCAGAAGCCCTCACCGGCACGGCGCATCAGGTTATTCTCGATGAGCA
>JAFZAR010000267.1 GCA_017557085.1 Verrucomicrobiota bacterium
ACAAAGATAAGATAATGCAAAAGAAAAAAGGTATAAAAGTATTTCTGTTTTTGGCAGTTGGAGTTTTGCTGCTTCTGGCTTTATGCTTTCAGTTTGCCAAGACGGGCAGCTGGTTCAAGCCGTCCTATACACTGGAGTTGCAGTCGGAAAACATTGGCGGCATTCGTCCCGGCGCGGATGTGCTGATGGCCGGCATCCGCATTGGCGAGGTGAAGGATATTGCTTTGGGAGAGGAAGGACTGAAGGGGATCATCAGGGTCAATATCCTGGAAGAATACAAGATCCGCAAGGACGCGATTTTTTCTCTTCAGCAAGCCGGTTTTTTGGGTGAACAGCACATCGCGGTGAAAGCTGTTGGAACCACAGCTGATTATTTGAAGGGTGGGGATGTTGTAGAGTGTAAAGCCCCATTCAGCATCAGTGAAGTGGCCAGTTCGGCGACAAAGTTGATGGGAACTTTAGAAGCCGCTTCCGATCAGCTGGTGACTATTATGACCCGGCTTAACACAAATCTCCTGACGGATGATTCCCTTAAAGATGTTTCAACTATTATCGAGAAAACCAAGGACACGATCGTGCAGGTAAACAGTATCGTGAATGAGTTCTCCAAGACGGCCTTGAGTGAGGATGGTGTGCCGAAGCTCGTAAAAGATCTAGATTCTACCGTGGTTGATTTGGGAAAAGCGGTGCAGGAAATCAAAGATTCCATCTTATCTAACCGCGGTAATTTAGATCAGGTACTGGCGAATCTGACTCAGGCATCGGAAAAACTGAATACAGCCATGGATAGCCTGAACAAGACAGAAGGTCTGGTTGGTTCGCTTCTAAACGATCCTGAGATAAAAACACAATTTCAGACAACTGTGAGCAATTTGAATATCCTGGTGGATGGCCTGAAAAAGTATGGCGTGATAAGCTATTACCGCAAAACCAAGGATCTGCGCGCCGAAGAGGACGAAAAGTAGGATTAAGGCCAACCACTTTTGAGCTAGATGAAATTTTTTACAGAAAACAGTCCCGCGTATCTGCACCTGAAAGGACTTTGCGAGGCTTTGTCTGCTGACGATGAGTTTCAGGAAATGCGCCGGAATCTGGGCGAATTCAAAAAAGACACCGTCGCCGCCGAACAGTTGAAGACGCTGACCGAAATGGGGAATGTGATCCGGGCCAAGCAGGCTAAAAAGGAAGAGCTTCTGCCCAAAGAGGTCGAGGACTTTGAAGCTCTGCGTGTTGAGTTTTTAAGCAATCCGGTGGCCGCGGCTTATGTAGATTCTCAGGAGCAGCTTTTGAATACACGAAAATTCATCGGTCATTTCATCAGCAAAACGATCGAGCGCGGAGTGCCTCCGTCTCTCAAGGAAATCACCGATATCTTTGAGAATAATCAGCACTGCGGTACCTGTTAGCAGATTTCTCCCGCGAATCCTGTTTGGCGGAGCGCTTCATATAAAACCAGCGCCGCGCAGTTGGAAAGATTCAGAGACCGGGAAGTGGGATTGAACATCGGGATACGTATCCAGAAATCTTTATAGCGTTCCAGCAGTACTTTGGGTATTCCTTTGGTTTCTCTTCCCAGAACGATGTAATCATTTGATTCCCAGTGAACTTCATCGTACCGTTTTTCTCCCTTGCATTCGACCATCCAGAAACGGGGTCCCGATGGGGAAGATGAACGCTGTTTCGCGTATTCCTCGAAGTGTATCCAATCGGGCCAGCGATGCCATTCCAGATGCTGCCAGTAATCCATCCCGGCACGTTTTAAATCCTTGTCGTTCAATTCAAAGCCAAAGGGTTCGATCAGGTGCAGGGTGCTTTGGGTCACCGCGCACAGACGGGCGATGTTTCCCGTGTTGGGCGGGATCTCCGGATTGATCAGTACAATGTTCATCCGCTGTTGATAATAAGGGAGTTGACAGCGATAAGCAATAACCGAGCTTGCAAGCCCTTGTTTTTTGTTCGAGAATAACCCCGGTATGAGGCTGAGTTTTATCAGTTTGTTAGTGGTAGTTTCCTTTGTTTGTTTGGGTGTCAGTTGTCATCGCAGTTCAGAGACAACTTCTTCCCCGGCAAATACATCTTCATCTTTAAAACAGGAACAGGCGTCTTCCGTGGTCAAAACCAATACAGTCAAAACCGAAACGACCGAAGTTCAGTATTATCAAGATCAGCCTTTGACAAATCTTTATGTGCTGAAACTTTATCTGGGCGCGGAAACACTGGATGCGGAGCTGGCTCTGAGCATCAAGGAAATTTCGACGGGGCTCATGTACCGCAAGGAAATGGACGAAAACAAGGGGATGCTTTTTGTTTATCCTTATGTGTCGGATGTGGCTTTCTACATGAAGAACACATACATCCCGCTGTCTGTGGCGTATATCGATCCGGAAGGGGTGATCCAGGAGATATATGACATGGAACCGCTTAATGAAGAATCTGTTCCATCGAAATCAGACAATATCCGCTATATTTTGGAAGTCAATCAGGGATGGTTTGCCAAACACGGGATCGAGCCGGGAACACTGATCAGCAGCGAGAAGGGTGATCTTCCGGATCTGTTTCCTTTAAATCGTTAATGCACAGAATGAAATGAGAAAGATTTATGATGCTTTGGTGACGGGTATTTGTGAACATTTTCACGGATGCGGTTTTCAGAAAGCTTTATTGGGATTGAGCGGCGGCATAGATTCCGCGCTGGTCGCGACATTAGCCGCGGAGGCTTTGGACAAGGAGAACGTGCATGGCATCTCTATGCCGAGCCAGTATTCTTCCCAGCACAGCAAAGATGACGCGCGGGATCTGGCCGAAAATTTGGGGATCCGTTATGATGTTGTGCCCATTGGAAGATGTTTTGAGACGTTAAAGATCGAACTGGCTCCGATTTTCGAGGGACTGCCGGAAGGTCTGGCCGAGGAAAATATGCAGGCGCGTCTGCGCGGGATCATACTGATGTCTGTTTCCAATAAGCTGGGCGGGATGGTCCTGGCGACGGGAAACAAGTCGGAGGTCAGCGTCGGATATTGCACGCTGTATGGAGACACCTGCGGCGGACTGGCTCCCATCAGTGACCTCTATAAAACAGAGGTCTATCAGCTTTCTTACTGGATCAATGAGCATTTCGGCCGCGCTGTGATCCCGATCAGTACTCTGACCAAAGCGCCTTCTGCGGAGCTGCGGCCGGGGCAGAAAGATCAGGATTCTCTGCCTCCTTATGATGTGCTGGACGCTGTTCTGAAGCTTTACAACGAGGAGCATCAAACGGAATCTGAAATCGTGAGCAGAGGATATGACTCCGCCACGGTCAAACGGGTGCTGGAGCTGGAGCGTAAGAGCGCGTATAAGAGGAAGCAGCTGCCGCCGGGACTGCCGTTAAGACATCTTTTTGAGAAATAATTTAGAATCAGTGCGATCATGAATCATCAATTATCCGAGGAACTTTTCAAGAAAGCCCTTCAATATCTTCCGGGCGGTGTCAATTCGCCGGTGCGCGCGTTTCGCGCGGTGGGCGGAAATCCTTTTTTTGTCAACAAGGCCAAGGGCTGCCGTATCTGGGATGTGGACGGCAATGAATATGTGGACTATGTCGGGACCTGGGGGCCGGCCATCCATGGGCACGCTCATCCCCGGATCGTCCAGGCGGTACAGGAAACGGCGGTCTATGGAACCAGTTTCGGGATACCGAATCCCTTAGAGGTCAAAATGGCGGAAATGATCCGCCGGCTGGTGCCGAGTGTGGAAAAGGTGCGCAT
Source organism: Verrucomicrobiota bacterium (assembly GCA_017557085.1). Classification (GTDB taxonomy): domain Bacteria; phylum Verrucomicrobiota; class Verrucomicrobiia; order Limisphaerales; family UBA1412; genus UBA1412. The sequence continues at coordinate 3,747 of JAFZAR010000267.1, forward strand.
GTGCAATTCCGGCACAGAGGCCACGATGTCCGCCATCCGTCTGGCCAGAGGCTTTACCGGCAGAGAAAAGATCATCAAGTTTGAGGGCTGTTATCACGGCCACGCGGATTCGCTTCTGGTAAAGGCCGGAAGCGGTGCGCTGACTTTTGGTTATCCCGACAGTGCCGGAGTGCCTGCCGCTTTTACCCAGCATACCTTGCTGGCTCCTTATAATGATCTGGACGCGGTTAAGGCGCTTTTTGCCGCGAATCCCGGCGCGATCGCGGGTATCATCGTGGAACCTGTTCCGGGTAACAGCGGTGTGTTCGCTCCTCTGCAGGGGTTTTTAGAGGGACTGCGGGAAGTGACGGAGAAGAATGGATCACTGCTGATTTTTGATGAAGTCATGACTGGTTTCCGGGTCGCCAAAGGCGGCGCGCAGGAGCGTTTTGGCATCAAGCCGGATCTTTCCTGTTTCGGAAAGATCATCGGCGGCGGGCTTCCTGTGGGCGCTTTTGGAGGACGTGGGGAGATCATGGACTATCTGGCTCCGCTGGGACCGGTTTATCAGGCCGGAACATTGAGCGGCAATCCGCTGGCAATGGCCGCCGGCATCGCGTCATTAGAACTGCTGCTGGAAAATGACTGCTACACCAAACTGGAACAGCTGGGACAGCAGTTAGAATCCGGGATGCAGGATGCCGCCAGATCTGCGGGGATCCCGGTTCGTTTCAACCGGGTGGGCGCGATGTTCTGCGCTTACTTTACAGATCAGCCGGTACGCAATCTGGCGGATGCCATGAAGAGCGACCGGGAGCGTTTTGCCAAATACTTCCGGGGAATGCTGGAACAAGGTGTATTCCTGGCTCCCTCGCAGTTTGAGGCCGGGTTCCTCTCTACAGCGCACACGGAAGCCGATATCGAAACGACTATCCGCGCCGCGCAAATGGTCTTGAAGAAGATTTAACCTTGAAAGACTCATTTCCCGGCCCACAGATGGTTTAAAAGAACCACAGATAACCACAGATAAATTATTGAATAACAATGTGTTTTGTAAATCCACGTGACAACACATTTTCCTACGGGGTTTCAAAGGAGAGCTTCAGCAGTCCAAAGAAGGTATAAGGATCTACGATG
>JAFZAR010000268.1 GCA_017557085.1 Verrucomicrobiota bacterium
TAATATTCCGACTATTAACATCAAACTGATTTTTTTAATGTTTATATTCATGGTCTATTATTGTTCCAAATATTGTGTCATGAGGGAACCAAGAGTTATTTCTTGAGGGCGATCGCCTTCCAGATGAGAGCCGGATTATTGGTGATGATGGCATCCACATCCATATCCAGCAGCTCCTGCGCTTTTTGCATGTTGTCAATGGTATAGACAAAGACTTTCAGACCCTTTTCGTGAGCGTATTCGATGCCTTCCTTGGTAACTCTGGAATCCCAGGCGGCACCTTTGACATTGAGCTTGAGCATGGAGTCCACCCACTCTTTATCGAGAGCCATCTTCTCTTTGGGAACTTTCACGCCGTCACGGGTGCCGATCGGCCCCAGAGCCACGGTGATCTGTTCCGGCAGGACCTTCTGCATATCGGCCAGGAAGTTCCAGTTGAAGGACTGGACGACCAGGTCATTGACGCAGTCGAGCTTCTTGAGAACGGCGGCGCATTGTTCCGCGCTGCCGGTCTTATGTTCGGCCAGCGTCATACCGCCGTCGGCCTGGATCGCGGTCAGAGCTTCTTCCAGAGTGGGAAGCGGAGTTCCCTTGTAGATGGGCGCTTTCCATTTGCCGGCATCCAGCTGGCGCAGCTGTTCATCGGTCAGATTGCCCAGAGCAGTGTTTTCGATGTCGAATTTCTCCTTCACGTCCGTGGTGCGGTTCAGATTGCCGTCATGCAGACAGAAGAGAGTACCGTCCTTGCTGGTGTAGAAATCCAGCTCGACCAGATCCGCCGCGGCCCATTTGCCCCACATATAGGAGGGGATAGTGTTCTCCGGTGCGTACATGGAGAAGCCGCGATGGGCTACCACGATCGGACGATCGGTTTTCATCAGTTCCACGGCACGGCCATCGGCGGCCTGTGAATCTGACGCGGTGAAAATCAATGCCGCTGTGAACGCGGCGGTGGATAACAATTTGATAGTATTCATTCTCATTTTGATCTATTTATAATTTTGTTTTGAAAAAATCAGACTTCGGCGCGGCTCCATTTTCCGATGAAGGCGGCGAGCTCTTCCGCTGTCGCGCTGCGGGCTTCTCTGACAAAGAATCCCGAACAGGCACAGCCCAGCAAGAGTCTTTCCCGTTGTGAAAGTTTCAGCAATGTTCCCGCGCAGAAACCGGCATTGAAGCGGTCACCGGCACCGGTGCTCTTCTTGGGTTTGGGACAGTAGGGACCGGCCACGGCATAGGAACCGGAGGCATCGGCCATGGAGGCGATCTTCACGCAGTGGATGGCGACCGCGCTGATATTCAGTTTGGCGCGGATGGCCGCGGCCTGATCGGCGATGCTTTGTTCAGTCTCTTGTCCGGCGGGCAGACCCAGCACCCGGCTGACGACGTTGGCTTCCACGCCGTTCAGTCCCAGGATGGTTTCCACGTTGTTCTCGAACTTGCTGACGACCTTGAGCATGTCGGCGATATCAGCGTCCGCGCGGCTGGAGGGATCCACCAGGTCCAGATAGAGGGGGATCCGTTTGGGCAGTTTGCTGAAGACCTGAGTGTTCAGCTTGTCCCAGCAGGCAGTCATATGTGGATACAGGCTCCAGTCCGTCATGGCCAGGAGACCGGCCTTTTCACAGCACTGCTGATAGAA
>JAFZAR010000269.1 GCA_017557085.1 Verrucomicrobiota bacterium
GCATCCTGTCCCGGATATCTGCTGTTGCTGACAATGTTTGTGACAAACCAATCACCGCCTTCGGGGTCGATCGGTCTGACCAGATCGCCCGGACGCATAATGGCATCACCCAGATCTTTGGCCTGTTTAGTGCCGAAGAACTGCATTTCAGCCACATGGACAACGGTCGCTTCCGGATCGGATTCATCGCGGATGCCCGTGAAGAGCAGTTTGTAACCACGATAGAATTCAGTAGCGTTAACATCCACCTTGTCGCACCAGGTTGTACGAGCCAGAGGCATATTCAGTGCGCCTTCGCTTAACAGCACCCAGTTTTCCTTATCACCCAGACTGTTGTCAGCGCTGAGCTGATAATCTTCGGTTCCATAAATTTTGTAACCGATCGGATCGCAGCAGGCCAGATTGGTGAAGGTACAAAGCTGGAAGCTTTCCAGTTTGGTCATACCCACCGCGGGCCAAATCGCCACACCGACATCCTTGATCGCAAAGTTCGCATAGCGATCCTCCAAATTACCATTGGAGATCTTGGTCGGTTTGCTGGTATCCCAGTCGTCTGTCGCGTAGCTGGAATTAGTCGCTACCGCGTCAGCTACCGCAACGGTGTAATCCATATCCGCAGCAGAAAGGAAACCATAATCCATATCCGGATCGGGGCTTTCCACTTCATAGAACTGGATGTCCGCCACCTGCATCAATGCGCCATTGTCTTTCAGTGTCGGAAAGATCACCTTGTAGGCGGTGTAAGATGTGTCGTTAGTGACCGGGATGATGTCTCCCAAAGTCTTACGTTCAGACGGCAGAGAGAGTGTTCCCTCAGCGATCAGTGTCCAGTTATTCTGGTTACCGGCACTGTTATTCATGACAGCGAGATCATCTAATGTGATCTCGTCGTTGGATCCAAAGATTCGATAGGAAGCCGGATCACGTTCTTCCGCGTCATTGGCTGTGGACATTTGGAAGGATTTCAGAACAGTCGGTCCGTAAGTAGGAACGACGACGAAACCTGAACTGATACCTTGGAAATTCAGATACTTAGTGGAAACATTCTGATCCACTATGCATCCCGGATATTCCGCATTCGGATAATCGCTATTGTTGACGAGCTGACCGCCCACAGCAATGACGTTTTCTCCGGTGGTTAATAATTCGGTAGCGGCAAAGCTGGTGACAGTCAGTCCCATGCTCAGCGCTAACGCTGCATATATATACTTCTTAGTCATATAAGTAGTTTAATTCGTGCATTTTGTGTCGCGTACACTTCATCAGGCACCCGCCTCGGCTTTCCGGCAACAAACGACAGAAAGGAAATGCCGCGCGACGAACACGGGGTTATTATCATCCATCCCCGGCGAAAGTCAATTTTTTTCGCAAAAAGAAAAATCCACTCTCCGGAACCGTATCCGCCGCGCGGCATCTTCTGTTTTTTACGTCAACAGTCTGGTACTGAGGAACTTTTTCAGTTCGCTCAACGGGATACGCACCTGACGGTAGCGGGCTCCGGAGCCTGCTACGTCAAAGGCGCGCAGCTGGCCTGTGTCTATCAGGTTGGAAATGTGCATCTTACTGACTCCCAGGAGCCGGGCCGCGGTCTTGCGGTCCACCAGAGCGCCCTGGGCTTCTGCGGTCGGCCGGCTATCGGTCTCCATGACACACCTCCTTCCGTGAACGGGACAGCGGTGCCAGCCTCTGCCGGGGCGGTATCCATTCCAGTCCCAGAGCACGGTAGATATCGGCCTCCTCAGTACAGGCCCACCGGTGAGCGGCGGTGTAAAGTCCGCCGGGCATCAGCGGCGCGTGACCCAGACGGCGTGCCCGCAGGGAAAGTTCACTCAGATGCGCGCGCGGCCCCGTGGTCAGCAGCCAGACCGCCCCAAAACACTCCCGCGGTGCCAGCCAGAGTCTCAAACGGCAGGAGACTGTAAGAAAACTGTAGCAGTACAGCCCCAGATCGGGAGCGAATCGGCGGCGCAACGGAGAACCGCCGTCACAGCAGATCAGTTGATAACAGCGCAGAAATCCCAGAAAAGGAGAATTTTGCAGAGAATCGTCGGTGCCGTCATAGCCGCGCGGCGTGACGACATAATCCACCAGCGGCAGTCGGAAGGAATCCGACCGGAAAACCCGGCCTATCCGAAGATCGCCGCTGAGTTCCACCCGTTCGCAAAGTGGTTCTAAATAATGAGTTGTCAGGTTCTTACGAAAAGTGTTCAGGTTCGGTGAAAGCAGTTCCGATGGTTCCTGAAGCCCGGTCTCCGCCGCGGGAAGCTGTTCCGCCGGAGCGCTGAGGATGTAATCCAGCAGACCGGCCAGATCGGCGCGGTCGTCTAAAGATTTGTAAACAGTTGATGTTGTTTGGATAGTGTATTTCATTTCAGTTTTGTTTCGTTGTATGTTTTGATATTGTTTCAGATGATATGGAAGGTCTTGTTTCATTGTAAGTTCCTTGTTATAAAAAAATAATCTTAAAAATGTCCTCCTGTGCTGTGTGAACGTCGAGAACGAGAGAAAAGATAGCAGATTTTTCTTATCTCACAAGAAATTTTTCAAAAATTTTTTCATCTTTCTATTTTGAGGAAGATTTTCCGTTGACAAGACACTGCTGGAAAAGGTACAGTGAGTGCGGATTTTTGTTGAGTATGGCAGAAAATTTGAATACCAATCCGACTCCGGCCACTCCGTCTGTGCCGACTACGCCTTCAGCCGCTCCCGCGGCAGGCGCGACCCCTTCTGTACCCAAACCGCAGGCTAAGAAAGAAACGATCCGCATCAGTCTTCCGCCGAAACCGGCAGCGAAGCCGGCGGCAGCCCCCGCGGCAGCAGCGGCTCC
>JAFZAR010000270.1 GCA_017557085.1 Verrucomicrobiota bacterium
AAACCAGGTGATTTATTCAACTATGGATATCTAAAAAAACATCCGCTATAATCGCTTTGCCCCATAACGGGGGTATTACATGAAAATCACGAAGACAATGATTGCTGAAGCAGTTAGTGCGTTAAATGAAGGTTTTACGCACTGTGAAATTGTTCAAACGCATAAATTCAGAGCAACAACTCTGGCAGTGTTCTCTATCCAACACTTGCTCACCATTCCTATTGGTACAAGTCTTGAATACAAAGGAAAACTCCACTGGGTCAAGCTAAACTCTGGATTCATAACTCGTTAGGCAATTAACACACCTTGCCAGTGGGAAGGTTAAACTGGCTCTAAAAAGTATTTGACGAAAACAAGTTTTCTGTGTACATTTTCCCTTAGTGGGATCTTTGTTATTTCACATACAATAAAGGGGGCATCGAGTGATGCCCTTTTTTTTATTTCACGCCGGGGTCATAGACTTTTTTGCCTTCGCGGATGGCCTGATAGACGCGGGCTTCTTCATTAGCGCGCGCCTGGTATTTTTCCTCGGCTCGCTGGTGTTTGGCCCAGGGGACGAATCCATCCATATCGGCGCGGGGTCTCTGCGCCAGCTGGTCTTTGCCGGACTGGATGATGTCCAGAGCCTCTTTATATTCCGGGCTGTCCTTGTCTAAGTTTTTCAGGATAGGGCTTTTCTCCGGGCGATCGAAGTACACCTGCGCCGCCTGTCTGTCCCGATGATTGTTGGAGATGTGGACTCCGGTCAGCTCCTCCAGACGATTCCGCTGGCCGAAACTGATGGGCGAGCGTCCGCAGAGTGAATCCGGGTAGGCGTTGTCGTACTCCGGATAGTAAACAGCGTTGATATCTATCCAGGTCACCACACGGTCAAATTCTTCGGGTGTCAGGTTTACGTTGTTGTGGTGATTCCGTATCTTTTCCACGATCTTGGAGGCATGACTGCCCCAGGAATAAGGCTCCTGGATGGCGGCCGGACCTGCGCCGATGGCTTTGATGGCACCGGTTCGCCAGAGATCAGTATAGGAGGCGTTGAAGGGGATGGATTTATCCGCGGCCAGGATAAGTTTTTCCCCGGCGGGCTGACCCACATCATGGCATCCGGCGCAGTTCTTGGTAAAGACCGGCTGGACTTCTTTCAGATAATTGAAGTTGCGCGGTTCCCCGTACCAGCCTTTCAGGGTATCGGGCGCGCGTTTGACGGCTTTGGGCTGAGTGGCCGCGGGCGGAACGGCTCCCACGCGGTCTTCATGGCAGCCCACACAGCCTTGGGTCTCGCCCGGCTGGATGATGGTGCCGCTGCGCATGGACTGGATCATCATGCCGTCCTTGTCCAGCAGCTGGAAGTACACGAACCGGTTGGCCGGTACCTCGAAATAGGCTGAGCCGTCCTCTTCTACAGGAACAGTCCCCAGGATCCGTTTGTTTTCAAAGGAATGCCAGTTCATGGCCGGGGCTTCCTCGCCCTGACCGAACCAGCCGTCGTTCCAGGTGCCGAAGGATCGTTTCTCCGGGGATTCCACCACACGCAGATACTTCACCGCTCCGGGTTCGACTCCTTTCATGTGGGTGCCGATATAGACATTCTGCACATAGAACTTGCCGGTAGTGCTTTCAAAGTCGCGGGCCGTCGGGCGGACGGGCGGCATCGGACGCGGCGCGGCCGGCATGGGATCATAGCAGCCCGGCGTGTTTTGGTGCAGAATGACTTCATTGCCAAAGGTATCCACCAGAACGATGCCGGTTTCGGTCCCATTGCCCAGCATCCGCGCGGCCAGGAAAAAGTGTTCATCCAGCGGCCAGGGGTCTTCATACTTCAGACGGATGCCGCCCGGTGTGTCATAATCTTCCCAGGTCGTGGTGCTGATCCGCTCCCGGTACTCCGCGGGCCAGGTCCGAAGGACAGGGTCTTTGCCGTCCACACCTTTATTGCGGTCAATGATGGCCAGCGCGCCCCAGGGCTTGTCGTGGCAGGCGGCCAGCACCGCCAGACAGAGATCCGTTCCCGGAATGATATGGGCATTCAGCACGCCGCCGGGCGAGGAAGTGTTATTGCCCCAATAGATGATATGCTGGGTGCCGTCCGGATTGCACAGCCAGAGACTCTGCGCGTCACCGAAATTGCGGTCCACATATTCCCAGCGGCTGTAAAGGATGCGGCCGTCCGGTGTCAGCGAGGAATGTCCCTCGAACAGAGTGCTTTTTCCGATCTGATGGATGTTGGCTCCGTCGGCCTCCATGCGGAAGAGATTGCACATAATGTGGCGGTTGCACATACAGTACTTGGGTTCGCGTGTAGAGGAGAAAACGATGTCGCCGCCGGGCAGATAGATGGGGTCTATATCGCTGACACCCGGCGCGCCGGTCAGTTGTTTCAGACCGCTGCCGTCCAGGTTGATCTCATAGATATGGTAACTGTCTCTGGCATCGCGGCGCATGGAGAAGAGGATCTTCTGACCGTCCGGGCTGATATCCGGGTCGCGCACAGTCCCTTGTTCACCGGGGTCAAAGATCGTCCAGCTGGCACCGCCGGGCAGGGAAAGGGCTTTCAGCTTGCCGCGTGTATCGTAGCTGCCGGCGTTGATCTCGCCGGGCTGGAAGAGGGTGGCCGTATTATGATGATCGTTATGGTACTGATTGCGTTCCACATAGATGATCGGATAGCGGGTCAGCAGCGGATTCGCGCTCAAGGCCCTGCGGCTCAGCTGCGTGAACTCTTCCGGGCTCATCCGGCGGGGATCCGAGTCGTTCACCGCGCGGAGCCATACCGCGGGATATTCATCGGGATACGTCTCCGACAGATACTGC
>JAFZAR010000271.1 GCA_017557085.1 Verrucomicrobiota bacterium
GAGGCTCAGGAGCAACTACTTGCACCATGGCCGCATTACTTGTCACAGTTCCCTCTGAGTTGCTAACCTGCAAAGTGTAGCTCCCCGAATCGTTTACAGACACATTTACAAGCTTTAATTGGGCATCCGTCTCACCGGGTAAAGCCATACCATCTTTATACCACTGATAGCTTAACGGTAATGTTCCCATTGCAGTGGCAATCAAAGTCAAATTCCTTCCTTCTTTTACAACATAATCAGTTAACGGAGAAATTGTTGGGACTCCTGTTTGCCAGATAACTCCATAAAACTGAAATTCGGCCAACTGTACCATTGTTATACTGGAATCTTTCAAAGTTGGGAAGACAACCTTGTAAGATAGATAGGGTGAATCATTCTGAAAACTCATGATGCCGCTTCTCGTATAACGGTCTGATGGTAAGCTTATTTCACCTGTTGCGATCAAATTCCAGTTTTCCGCTGTACCAGTACTACCATCCTTACTTTGGATAGCTTCATTCGTGCCATAGATCGCATAACTAGCCGGATCCCGACCTTCCACATCATTCGCGGTTGTGATTTCAAAACCACTCACAATGCTTAAACCAACCTGCGGTGTCACAATAAAACCGGCATTAGCGCCTCCAAAGTTCAAATACTTGGTATATACATCTCGATCCACAGCTAGCGTCGGATTTTCATTATAAGGATAACTGCTGTTCTGAGGGGCAATACCAAAAATAGGATCTCCCGGCTGAAGGATCATACCATCCATCACCGTCACAAAAACCTCATCACTTTCAACCGTTCCTGCCATGTTAGTGACCACTACCCAATAGACATCAGACTGATCATTCTTATCAACTTCTAAAATAGTATAGTTAGGACGTGTCGCCCCTTCTATCATTATTCCATTCTTATACCATTGATAACTCATGGGATCCGATCCCGTAGCCCCTACAACAAATGTAACACTGTCCTTTGGCAATGCAGATTGATTTTGCGGCTGTACTAAAATAGACGGCGGAACAGGGATAAATTTTTCAACTTTTAAAACAGCGGGGCGACTTATTACAGTACCAGATCCATTAGAAATCTGCACTGTATACTCACCGGCATCCGCTAATTGGACATTTAAGATAGAAAATTCCGCACTTGTTTCACCCAAGAGAGCAATTCCATCTTTATACCATTGATACTCTAATGGCGTTGAACCTGAAGCAACCACATTGAAAAGAACATTCTTGCCCTCTGTGATCCATTGGCTTAAAGGCTGGGTTTTAATAATCGGAGCAATTCCTATCCCACCATCCTCAGTTCCCGGACTGCCATAAAGATTCAGACTGGGTTTCCAATTCTGAGCCGTACTCCAAAGTGCTTCCTCTGCACCGGTATCCACAACAACAAGCGAATAGCCGCCTTGATCTGTTTCTGGATACCATTTATTTGAATAAGCATAAGTTAGAATATTTTCTCCGCTCGGTGACTCAATAGAAATAGTCTCGCCTTTACGAGCAAGATTCCCGGAATATCCGCTTAATAGATTCATTCCATTCGTATCATAACAACTTGAAAACGCTTCCAGATTCTTTACTAAAACAACACGTTCTTGCGGATAAAGCAATAATTCCGGGAATGTATATTCAATTCCTGACGTAATTTGGATCCCTGCCAAATTCAGAATACCTTTGCCAGTATTTACAAACTCTATCCATGCAAAATCATCACGTTTCCACCCCATTGCCGCGTCTTCTTCCGAAACAAATGGAGCATACATCATTTCTGAGACACGCAAATCTGAAGGACTAGCCCAAACAGTGAGATCAACCTCCGCGATAGCGCTCCATTCTGTTCCATTCCAACAGCGTGATTTCAATACGGTACCAGGGGCCACCGTAATTTCACCAGCTATAACATCACTGGTTTCACCTGCTACAGTTGAAAGTTCCAAATCAAAATAAAGGTCATCATTATTCTCACTGGATTGATGCACTTCCACAGCAATAAGGTTCTCTCCTTCCACAAGACACTTAGAATCGATCTCATAAATATGATAAAGATTCTCCTCTGAACCGGTTATATCTGATGATGCATAAGTGGAATAGTTATACCCTGTTTTTATATTATGGAGCAAAACACGTGTTCCATTGATATAGACCACAGCACCATCATCAACATTCAATTCCATAGAAAGTCCTGCAACTCTATTAGCATGATTTACCTGAAATCTTTTTGCAAAATATGCAGTTATTATAGGAGAACCATCTGTTAAAGAGGTACGATTCAAAACGGTTTTAACTGATCTTGAACCAAATCCTAAGCGTGCATCTCCTTTCTTCCAAGAATCATGTGAATAATTATTCTGGAACCAAGATGCATTTCCTATTCTAACGGGCGCAGATCCATTATCAAAATACAGCCATTCTGTTCCTCTTTCTATAAGTGTCATTGGAGGTTGCGGTTGATTTTCCAATTTAACTGCAAACGGGTTGATATCTCCTCCTACTAAACGGGGATCTGTTCCGTCCGTTGTGTAATATACATTGTCCGATCCAGATAATGTCAGAGAAATTTCGGAATCCGATTCTGATTTTTTTACAAAGATTGGCGCATCTATAGTCGGAAACCAGCCACGATTCTTGAAATTCTTCATTAAATATCCGGCACTTAAAGCAATAAAATTGTCTTTTACATAATTACATTCTGTAATCCAGTCATTACGAGTATAGCCATGTCCCCATCGCGCAGACTCCATAATCATTGCTTGATCGATCTCAGCCTGGCGAGAATTCCAGCGGGCCAAACTATTACTAAGTGACAAAGCTCCATCTGGATTTAGCATCTGCTTTTGCACCAAATCGATCCAATGCATTTTATACTCTGGATGATCCATCAACCGCTGATGGAGACGCATGGGATTGAAATTGGCCAGTGTATTCAGCTGCCAGCCATGAGCAGTGAGATCGGTAGTTACCGGATACCCTCTGTTAGCAGCCATTGAATGTTCACCATCATGTTTGAACCACTTGAAACCAGAAGGTTCTGCTCGATTATATAATCCGTAAAGATTATTGGCATGACTATTAACAGCTACCGGACAATCCGGATCACGTGTAAAATAGGTGATCAGCATATAGGCCATCAAGTCATCCTCGTCTAAATAAACGGGTGAACCTGGTATCTTATTACCTTCAGCATCTATTCCCTTGATCCAGTAGTAATTAGTAGAATATATCCCGCTAAATCCCTGTTTTACAGCAATGTTATACAACTCTGTAAACGCATTCATATTGCCATCAGACGCTTCGGTGCGATATCCGTTATGGGATGTCTTGATGCAATCCCAATCATCAGACTTGCCACCTAAATACGTCTTTGCATAATCAGCATCACATCTTTCTTCCGTTTGATATAACCCCCAATATTGCCCATTGATATATAAATGATAATAACGGCTTCGGCTATAAGGCGTACCAAAATCCCGTTGTGAATCCCGTGAAAATGTCTCACGAATGAATGTGTTATATGGGGAATGCTCAAAAGACCAAGAGAAGTTCTGGGATGTTCTCAAATCCACTTTGTCAAACTCATCTGCTCCCTCATCACCGAACAGAGGAAATTTCAATTTTCCACCATAACTATCTCTAAAAAAGAAACGTAAAGAATGCTTTGGATTATTACTGCTGCGACTGTAAGCCCCTCTGATCCTTAGACCGCCATCAATTTGAAATTCTCCACCGCCCGTAGGATCTATCAATTCTATAGATACGGGTCTTTCCCACGCATCTCCATCACCTCCTGGATTAACATAAATACCTGTCTTTGAATCAAAGAGATTCTTTAAATCTGTGACAATAGAAAATGTCGCGATGTTTGTCATGCCCTGACGAATACCAACTGAATTTCTCCTGACAATACGGGAATTCATGCCATACTCCATCTTATGATTATTAACGGCATAGGAAGCAGGCCACCCTGCTGGTGTTGAATCAGATTGTGTAAGAACTTCTTCCATAAACAACCAAGTACGGGTTGTAACCGGAGAATCAATAGCTCCATCCTTAACAGCGATTGCTCTAATATATGTAATTTTGCTGATTTTTATCGAAGCTGTGTAAAGAATAGAAGATGAAGTCGGGATCGTTCCGTCCGTTGTGTAGTATATATTGGCTCCTTCAGTCTCTGTTGAAAGTTCTAATGTAAAAGAATCGTTTTTATACCCAGCAGGTTCACTGAACATTACTGGGGATACAGGAGCTTCATACCCTTGTTCGTTCTTTTTACCAGGCGTTGGAGTTTTATAATATACTCCATTACCAAAAGAAATATCTGAATATTGCTTTGGATAAGAGGGTGCTAACTCAAAAACAACAGTCTCGCCATCTGGCTCAATTAATCCCAAATATTCTCCGTCTTTGTTCAAACTAAAGTTTGCATGGTATTCCCTCAAAGGTTGATCCGCAGTCCAGCTATCACAATAAACCAAAAGATAATCCCCTGCTTTAATGACTGTATTCTCTGGGAATTGCCATTTAGTTAAATCCCCTTCTGAATCTGTCAAATAACATCCACCCAGATCCACATCAGTAATACCTTGATTATAAAGTTCCACCCAATCTGAATATTGTCCTTGTCGATTTCTGTTGACAGAATTATTGATCGCCAGAATTTCGTTGATGATAATACTCTGAAGTCCACTCTCTACATTAACTTCATAAGTCCATACGGTCTGTGGAACTACAAACTGTTTTTTGTTTGTAGATAAATCAGTAATATTGGCCGAAGGATTCCATTTCATTCGTATAGAACCTGGTGTACTCCTGGGAGCATATTCAAAAAGGTATTGTGTTGATGATAAGGCTTGAAAATTCACAGCCGCTTTCAATTCACAAAGAAGCGATGAAGCCGTCACACCCTGAACCGGCTCACTAAAATTGACTATGACACTTGGAGGGTTAGAAATAGTCTCCCCCGCAGCGGGAATCATACTGACAATAGTCGGAGCCGTTGTATCATTTGCTTGATCCACAGAAAGCTCAATATTTACAGAAAAATTTGAACTCTCATCTAAGGCAACATCAAAGGAATGAACAGCATTAGTAGTTGATGAAAACAAAAATGCTAATGCAACACATCCGGAAAACAATATTTTCCTAATCATAATTTAACATTATTTAATAACTGGAAGATCGGTAGTATTTTTGTCTCTTTCCAGTTGTTAATTCTACTTTATAAACTTCATGAGCATCGGGAATAATCGTCCAATTCTCCAAATCCTCACTTTCATAGAGAACTCCTGTAAAGTTCAAAATCAACACACCGTTTTCCCAGAGGAATGTCAATGTCGGCTCTGTAATGACAGGAGCCGTCACTTCCAATTCTACAGTTTTTTCAACAGATTCATAATTCCTGGAATCATTGGGAATAAAAGTCGTCTTCAATGTTTGAATTCCTTCTGCAAGAACCGTCCCAGCAGCAGGATCATAAACAAAACTGCCGTCAACATTTGCTGAAGCATTCAACTGGACTTCACTCAATGCCGTACCAGCAACAACTGGCTCTGGTGTATTCCAAACAATTACGGGAACAACCTTGGTTACTGTCAATGTTCCAGCTACAAATTCATACGTCTTCTCTTTCGGCAATGAACCTTTGGTCACCGAGATAGGATATGTCCCGGCAGGACTACCCAACAGTGCAGTTGTACTCAATTTTGGCTTTCCATCAATAGAAGCGGTAACATCATTGTCAGCACTATCCAAAATTCGATAAGTAAAAGCAGGATTAGCTGTTCTGTACATACGGGATGCATCATCTGCAATAACTCTGTATGTTTCAACAATACTTTCTACCTTTAGTTCAGCAGATTCACTTGTCACACTGCCGGCATTGTTACTTACTCTGACACTGTACTTCCCGGCATCCGATAACTGTGCGGATCGAATGGAATAAGTTGATTCAACCGCACCATTAATAGCAACTCCATCTTTATACCACTGATAGTTGAAAGGTTCAGTTCCATTCACTGTTATATCAAATGTAACAGGATCGCCCTCATTCACACTCTGATCTTTCGGCTGAATGGAAATTTCCGGAGCTGTTATCTTTTGAGAATAATCCACATAATCCAGCTCTGAAGCCAAGAGCACACCTTTATGCAAGCGTATCCGATCCACATAGCCCGAATAACAATACCATCCGGTGGTTTCACTGCCAATACAACCTAAAACATCACCGGTATTCGCTCTGAAACTGACTCCACCATCATAAGGATATTCCTTCTTCAATTTACCATCTACATAGACATAGATGATCCCTTCACTATGACTATAGGCACAAGCAATATGATGCCATTCTCCATCCTCTGGAATCGGCACGCCTGTATCTATATCCAAAATAGATAAAGTTGTCAGATAAACCGTCAGATCTTGGCTCACTGCGAAAGCAATACGAGGGGCTTTCCCATCCACCGATCCGAAACATTGGAAGAAAACCTGCTTGTTAGAACTTCTTTGTACACCTTTGATCCAGGCTTCTATTGAGAAACTGGGATCGGACTGATCTCCAAAATCCAACTTCTTCGTATCAAAAACGATTCGATCTTTTGTACTGTCACCAGCATTATTATTTAAATAAAGAGAATAATCTGATTCTGAACCCGCCCACAACGCATCACGAGCCGGAGTAGATGTTGACCAGTTGACAACATTATTTGTCGGTATTTCCTCTCCAGCTGCATTGTAAAGCGACACAGATACCGTTCCACTGCTTGCAAAAGGAAGAACAGACTCATTGAAGTTATAAGCCAATACAGTACCATTCATTTCATCCCGCGGCAGAGATGCGTCAGCATCCAGATCTTCTGCTTTTAATATCCCTTTGTGAAGACGGATTCTATCCAGTTTCCCATCAAAGAGACAATATCCCCCACTATTCGCGGCCCCAATGAACAAGACTTTATCAACATAATCTTTAGGATATGATGCCGTCTTCACAGTCTCAACAAATTTCCCATTTTTATAAAAATCAAAGCCAACACCTGGAGTCCATGTACAAGCCAGGTGTGTCCATGTTCCCACTTCAAGCTTAA